>JBARXR010000298.1:0-3399 GCA_049647445.1 Jannaschia sp.
GTATTGCCCCGTGCACCGTGCAGCGTGTCGAAGCTGAAGGCCACGGCATCGCCCGGCTCCATCGTCCACTCCAGCACTTCCATGCCCTCCGCATCGGGGTCCGGAACGGCGCGATAGTCCCCGGCGAAGAAGGCGTCGTCGGACAGCCAGCGGGTCGGCAGGACCGGCTTGTCCCAGAGGTGCGACCCGGCCACCAGACGCAGCGTCGCCTCGCGCACCGGGTCGAGCGGCACCCAGAAGCTGACGGTCTGGCGCCCGCTGGCGAGGTAATACGGCGCGTCCTGGTGCCAGGGCGTGGGCCGCGTCGTCCCCGGCTCCTTCACCAGCACGTGGTCGTGGAAAAGCTGCACCGTCTCCGACGCCATCAGGGCGGCGGCCGCCCCCGAGATGTCGGGATCGCGGGCCACGGCCTCGAACGCGGGGATGCGCTGCCAGTTCACGTAGTCGTCGAAGAACCGCCCCGCGTCGCCTGCACGCGTGTTCTCGGCGGCATGGGGCCCCGGCTCGGCCATGTTCCGCGCCACGCCGTCGCGCAGCGCCTCGACGTGGCCCGCAAACAACCCCCGCAGGACCACGGCGCCATCGCGCGCAAAGGCGGCGCGGGTCTCGGGGGTGGGCATTGTCGATCCGGTCATCTGCACTGACTGCCCGAGTTGAGGGCGTCGGACAATACCATTCGAAGGCGGCGCCGGTGGCACGGTCGGAGACATCAGCCGGGGACGTCAGCGCAGGCTCGGTGCCGGGCGGACATCGCGAACCTTCGGTTTACGTCGCACGGCACCCCGGATAGTCGTCGGGACGACAGGATGGAGACGGCGGATGCGGCTGACGGTCAACGGAACGGATCACGAGATCGACGTCGAGGACGACATGCCCCTGCTGTGGGTCTTGCGCGACGAGCTTGGCATCCATGGCCCGAAATACGGCTGCGGCATCGCGCATTGCGGGGCCTGCACCGTCCATCTGGACGGGCTTGCCGTGCGGGCCTGCCAGATCACCGCGGGCGACGCCGCGGACGCGGACATCACGACGATCGAGGGGCTCGGCTCGGCGGACGCGCCGCATCCCGTGCAGCAGGCGTGGATCGACACGCAGGTGGCCCAGTGCGGCTATTGCCAGGCCGGACAGGTCATGCAGGCGGCCAGCCTGCTGGCCGCGAACCCGACCCCCACCGACGCGGAGATCGATGCGGCGATGTCCGGCAACCTGTGCCGCTGCGCCACCTATCCGCGCATCCGCGCCGCCATTCACCGCGCCGCCGCCTCCGGGGGAAGCTGATGAGCCTCGGCAAGATCGCGCGGCGCAGCTTTCTGGTCGGCACGGCCGCCGTTGCCGGGGGCGTGGCCTTCGGCACATTCCTCTACCGCCGCGAACCGGGCAATCCGCTCTCGGCGGGACTGCCGCATGGCTCGGCGGGGCTCACGCCGTTCGTGCTGCTCGAGGCCGGCGGGATCACCCTGATCACGCCGCGCGCCGATGTCGGCCAGGGCGCGACCTCGGTGCAGGTGCACCTGCTCGCGGAGGAGCTGGACGTGGATCCGCAGACCGTTCGGACAGCCCCGGGTCCGGCGAGCGGGGTCTATTACAACGGCAAGGTCGCCGCCGAGGGGATGCCCTTCGCCGCGTGGGACGAGGCCCGCCTGGCGCACACCGCGCGCGGTGCGTCCGATGTTGCCGGCAAGCTGCTCGGGCTGCACATCACCGGCGGGTCGACCACCGTGCCCGACATGTACGAGCGTCTGCGCGCCGCCGGAGCCTCTGCGCGCGAAACGCTGAAAGCCGCGGCCGCGTGGCATTGGCAGGTCCCGGCGACCGATCTCGCGACCGAAGACGGGAGGGTCGTCGGACCGGGGGGATCGATCGCCTATACCGACCTGATCGAGGAGCTGAAGCACGTTGACGTGGCGCAGGACGTGCCCCTGCGCGACCCGTCAGGGTGGCGATATCTGGGACGCGGCCACCGGCGCACCGATATCGTTGCGAAATCCGTCGGCGCCTTTCGCTATGGCACCGACCTCGACCTGCCGGACATGGTCCGCGCGACGGTCGTGACGAACCCCGTGCCCGGCGGCGGACTGGTGTCGATGGACGCGTCCGAGGCCCTGGCCATGCGCGGGGTCGAGGCGGTTCTGGCAATCACGGACGGAGCCGCCGTGCTGGCGGACAACGACTGGCGGGCGATGCGGGCGGCGCGGTCGATCCGCTTCGACTGGGGCACGGCCGGGGACCGGAGGGGGTCGGACGCCCTCTGGGACGCACATGCCGCCGCGATGACCGAGGCCAACCGCGACAGCCGCTTCGCCGACGACGGCGACGTCGATGCGGTCGCAGGCGCGGGCCTGGAGGTGGCCTATCGCGCGCCGTACCTCGCCCATGCGCCGCTGGAACCGGCGAACGCGACGGTGCGCTATACGCAGGCGCAGACGGATGTCTGGTGCGCGACGCAGGCGCCGACGGTGGTGGCGCAGGTCGTGGCCCGGATGACGGGACAGGACGTCGATCAGGTCACGGTGAACGCCCTGCCCGCGGGTGGCAGCTTCGGCCAGCGGCTGGAGGACACCTGGGTGCGCCAGGCTGTCGAAATCGCGATGCAGGTGCCGGGCCGTCCGGTGCGCCTGACGCTCGCGCGGGAACAGGACATGACCCATGGCCTCTATCGTCCCATGGCCGTCGCGCGGGGGCGGGGGACATGGGCGGACGGCGAGGTCCGAAGCCTCGATCTGTCGATTGCCGCGCAGTCCGTGTCGGAGGGGTCTCTGGGTCGCGCGGGCCTGCCGGCCGTTGGTCCCGACGTAGCCATCGTGGCCGCCGCGTGGGACGCGCCCTATGCCCTGCCCGATCGCCGGGTGACGGGATACCGCGTGCCGATGGGATCGGTTCCCGTCGCCTCGTGGCGGTCGGTGGGCGCATCGCACAACGGGTTCTTCATCGAAAGCCTGATGGACGAGTTGATCCACGAGGCCGGGGCCGACCCGGTGGCGGAACGCCTGCGCCTGATCCACGACCCGGCCTCGCGTCGGGTGGTCGAGACCGTGGCCGAAATGTGCGGCTGGTCGGGATCGCGGCCGTCGGTGGGCGTGGGGCGCGGCCTGGCCTTCGTCTATTCGTTCGGCGTGCCCGTGGCGCAGGTGATCGAGGTGCGGGACACCGTCGCCGGACTCGTGCTGGACAAACTCTGGATCGCGGCGGAGGTGGGCCGGGTGCTCGATCCGGTGAACATCGAGGCGCAACTGTCCGGCGGTGCGCTGTTCGGCCTCGGGCATGCCATGGCGGCTGAGATAACATTGAAGGACGGCGCCGTGCAGCAGAGCAATTTCCACGACTACGGCGGCTTGCGCCTGTGGCAGACCCCGCAGGTCGAGGTCCGTGCCCTGGGATCGGGCGGCGCCATTCGCGGCG
>JBARXR010000299.1:0-5935 GCA_049647445.1 Jannaschia sp.
AAACTGTCCTCTTCACCGGCCTCGATCAAATCGTCGCCATCGCCGCCGTCGATGATGTCGCCCTGGTCGCCCCCGTCGAGGGTATCGTTTCCGTCGCCCCCGAAGATCGTGTCTTCGCCCCAGAACCCGAAGATGACATCGTCGCCGTCGCCGCCGTCGATGCTGTCGGCAGCCGTGTTGGTGCCATTGCCACCGAGGATCGTATCGTTGCCCGCGCCCGCGATGACGGTTGTCCCGAAGCTGGCGGTGGCATCGACGGAATCCGCAAAGTCCGTGAGGATCTGGCCCTCGACCTGCGAGAAGGACAACGTTGCCGTCCCATTCGTCGCGACACCGACCTCATCGCTGGAATAGGTGACGGTGACGGGGCCGGACAGGCCGCTGAAGTCAAGCGTGTCCTGATCGGTGCCGCTCTCGCCGCCGATAAGGGTGTCGCCGCCGAAGCCGTCCCGCACGAGGAAGGTATCGGCATCGCCGCCGCCGACAAGACGGTCGGCCCCCGCGCCGCCAAGCAGGGTATCGTTTCCCGCACCGGCATCGATATTGACCCCGACACCGTCGGCGGCCGCGTTCACCACGTCCGCGCCGGCTGTCAGGACAAGGTTCTCGATCTGCGAGAAGGTGATCGTGCTGACGCCGTCGGTGATCGTCCCGGCCTCGTTGCCGGTATAAAGCACCGTGACCGGTCCCGCGAACCCCGACAGGTCGATGGTGTCGTTGTCGGTGCCGCCCTCACCGCCCACGATGGTGTCGTTGCCGAAGGCGCCCGCGGTCACGAGGAAGGTGTCGGCCCCGTCGCCACCCGACAGGAAATCCGCCCCGGTGCCGCCGTTCAGGACGTCGTCTCCCGCCCCGCCGAGGATCGAATCTGCGCCTGCGCCCCCGCTGATCGTGTCATTGCCGTCACCGCCGTCGATCGTATCGGCTCCAGACCCGCCAGTGACGACGTCGTTGCCGCCGAAGGTGCTGACGTGGACACCGCCCGGTGCCGCGGTGGCGTTGACGGTGTCGTTGACCTGCGTCGTCTCAAGCCGTTCGATCTCGGAAAAGGTCACGGTCTGGCCGCGGATCAGGGCGGTGCCCGCCTCCGTGCCCGTATAGGTGACCGAGACCGCGTCGGCCGCGTCTGCTTCGGTGGCCCAGCTCAGCGTATCCCGGTCGACCGCGCCGCCCTCGCCTCCGGCGATCAGCTTGGAGGACGCGGACCCGACGCCCCAGATAAAGTCTGCGTCGTCACCCGCCTGAACCGTGTCCTGCCCGTTGCCGAAGTAGATCGAGTCGCTGCCCGCGCCGCCGATCAGCAGGTCGTTGCCGTCGCCGTTGGTCCCGCCGAAACCACCAATCGTGTCGTTGCCCGCGCCCCCGTCCACGGTATCGTTGCCCGGGCCGTCGCTGATCAGGTCATCGCCGTCGCCACCGAGCAGGCTGTCGTTACCGTCGCCGCCGTCGATGCTGTCGGTCCCGGACCCGCCGCTGATCGTGTCGTTTCCCGTGCCACCCCGCAGGCTGTCGTTCCCGAGACCGCCCAGGATGCTGTCGTTGTCCGCGCCGCCGTCGATGGTATCGTTGTCCGCGCCGCCATCGATGAAGTCGTTCCCTGCTCCCCCGAGAATGCTGTCGCTACCGGACCCGCCGACAATGCTGTCGGCCCCGCTTTCGCCGTCGATGGTGTCGTTGCCGATGCCGCCGTCGATGGTATCGTTACCCGACCCGCCGAAGATGACGTCGGCCCCGTCTTCACCGAACAGCACGTCATTGCCCGAGTCGCCATCCAACGTATCGTTGCCGGTGCCGCCAAAGACCGTATCGTTGTCGGAACCGGCAAAGACGCTGTCGTTGCCGGCGCCCGCGAGGATGCTGTCGGCGTTGCCCTCCGCCGTGATCGCATCATAGCGGATGTCCGAGAAGAACACCGCCTGCTGGGTGTCGCCGCCGTTGTCATAAGTGATGACGATACGCTCGACCGGACCGGCCACGAAAACCCGGACCGCCCCGTCCAACTCGTTCGGTTCGTCGCTATTGTTGGCAAGGGCCGTGACGGTATTGCCGGACTTGCTGTCATTTCCCAGCACGTCGATCTGGACCGCGATGAGGTTGCCTTCGACGTCGTAGGCGTTGACCGTCAGGATATCCTGAAAATTGTTTGCCGCGTTCACCACGCCGTCGATATCGGTGATCAGAAACTCGACGTTGTGGACCTCGGTGGACCTGCCGCCCCCGGACACGGCATTGAAGTCGATCGTCAGGATCGTGTCGGTCGCATTGCCGTTGGCGAAGAACCGCGCCGTGGATGTCGTGCTGAAATCCTGCCCGGAGGGCAACGTGTTCACGCCGACGCTGTAGTTCCCGATGAACGTCGATCCGGCAGGCAAACTCGACGAGACGACGACATTGACGCCGTTCTGCGTCTGGCTGGCACCTGCCGCCAGATTGGCGTTCGTGCCGTAGGTGCTCCATTGAAACAGGTTCTGCGATGTCGCGCTTGTGTATTGGTCGTCGGCATCGACCTTGTCGCCGTTCGGGTCGCCGGTATAGGCGCGATCGATGATGTCGTCGCCGCCGGTCCCACTGACGATGCCGTCATTGAAGTCGGAGTACGCGAACCCGGTGTTCTGCGACGTCTCGGGCGAGCTGTCGTGATTGAGCGTCTGGTAGACGCGTCCTGCAACCAGCGGTTGGGACGACAGGGTGTAATCGTCCGGGGCCCCGTCGGCCCGAAACCGGATGACCGTGAGGGTCTCGCCCGTGACCGTATCGAGAAGCTGCCAGGAGTTCTCGCCCTGGATGTCGACGTTGGTGCCGGACCAGGACCCGACGGTCACGTCTGCCGTTGCCGACTCGCTGCGATTGCCGTCCGTCAGGAAAAGCGATTCTGTCGCGTTGCCGTTGTCGGTGATGGTTGCGGTCCCGGTCGCCGTCGCCGGACCGGTGTAGGTCGTAAGATTGCCGGTTCCGGTCGAGAAGAGACTGGACGGATCGATCGCGTAAAGACGCACATTGTAAACTGGCATTCTGAATTCACCGCTCGAGACGGCCGATTTTTCGGCTCTGCTTGATCATCCTCCGCGTGACGAAATACTTTGGCCCAATTGTGGCCTTCGGCTGGATTTCGGGAAATTCGAGGCGATTGTCACGGCTTCGTGCCAATATACCAACGGGTTTCGGTCGCCCCCTTTCCCGGAGACGGTCTCCGGAATATAGGGCAATCAGCCGAAACCAGCCGGATCGAACCAATGCGCAAGGCCACCATCACCCGCAAGACGGCCGAGACCGATATTTCGGTGACGGTCGATCTCGACGGGTCCGGAACCTATGACAACCAGACGGGTGTCGGGTTCTTCGATCACATGCTCGACCAGTTGGCGCGCCATGCCCTGATCGACATGACGGTTCGCTGCACAGGCGATCTGCACATCGATGACCACCACACCGTCGAGGATGTCGGCATCGCCCTCGGTCAGGCCCTGACGCAGGCGCTGGGCGACAAGCGTGGCATCCGCCGCTATGGCTCGTGCCTTTTGCCGATGGATGACGCGCTTGTGAGGACCGCGCTTGACCTCTCGGGTCGGCCCTGGCTTGCGTGGAACCTTGCCATGACAGCGCCCCAGATCAAGACGTTCGATACCGAACTGGTGCGCGAATTCTTTCAGGCATTCTCGACACATGGCGGGATCACGCTGCACGTCGACGGCCTGCGCGGCGTCAATGCGCACCACATCGCCGAAGCCGCGTTCAAATCCGTCGCGCGCGCCCTGCGCGACGCGTTGGAGGTGGACCCCCGCAAGGCCGATGCGATCCCGTCGACCAAGGGATCCCTGTGACGTGCTGACCGTTCTCGTCGATTACGACAGCGGCAATCTGCATTCGGCGCAGAAGGCGTTCGAGCGCATGGCGCGCGAGACCGACGCCGGCGAAATCCTGGTGTCCTCCCGCCCCGAAGACGTGGCCCGCGCGGACCGCGTCGTCCTGCCGGGTGACGGGGCGTTTCCGGCCTGCAGGCGCGGCCTGAAGGGTTTCGGCGGATTGGAGGAGGCGGTGCTCGACGCCGTGAAGACCCGCGCCGTGCCTTTCCTCGGAATTTGCGTCGGCATGCAGATGCTGGCCACCCTGGGCCGCGAATACGAAGACGTTGCCGGCTTCGACCTGATCGGCGGCAGCATCGACCGGATCCGCCCCTCGGACCCGGCGCTCAAGGTGCCGCACATGGGTTGGAACGACCTTGTCGTGACCGGCGCGCATCCGGTCCTCGACGGCGTCGAAACCGGTGATCACGCCTATTTCGTGCATTCCTACGCCATGACCGTGGTCGATCCGGCGGACCGGCTGGCCCATGTGGACTATGGCGGAGACGTCACCGCGATCGTGGCGCGCGACACGGTCGTGGGCACACAATTCCATCCCGAAAAGAGCCAGCGGACCGGACTGCGCCTGATCGCCAATTTCCTGACGTGGATGCCCTAGAATACGCGCCTCAGCGCGTCCCCGGCGCCGCGCCGACCCGTGCCGATATCCGGACGACTTCCCGATCCCCGGACGCCGGGGATTCGCCGCTGTCGGATGGTCCACCGGCATCCGCCACCACCGGGGCCGACGGCACCGGCTCTCCGGATGCGTCCGGGGCCGCGCCCGCTCCGCCCGACGAGGCCGTGTCGCCAGACCCGGCCGGAACGCCGCTGACCGACAGGCGTCCCAACGATCCGAACACCGGAGTGCCGTTCGCATCGGTCCGGTCCGTGTTCGCCACGGCAGTCGCGATATTCTCGCTCTGGTTGCTCAGACCGGTCAGGATCAGGCCCGTCACCGCAAGGCCGAGGACGACAGCGACCGCCATCAGCGGCATCATATCGACGGTGACCGCACCACGGTCCCGACGCGAAAAATCCGACAGTCTGGCGCGAACGCTGCCTGCGCGTGTCTTGGTAAATCGATGGGACATGATTCTTTCCTGCTTTTGTGCCTCGGGGACGGTCAAGGCGTCCTCAAGGCTCCGGGTGGCAGGGCACCGTGGTCAAAATCGGGCGGCAGAGAGCCGAAACCGGTCCGTATCAAGACACTTCGGGACATGTCGTGCGATCGGGTTTCGGAGCACGCCGGACGCGGTTTTCAACCGGCCCGGCGCGCGCCGCGTTCTCATCGGAAATCAGTTGATCTTGACCCAGTTCTGCCGCGCGCAGAACAGACCGCCCGCGACGCAGCCGCGCAGCGACATCGCGTTGCCGCTGATGTCGATCTTCCCGAGATAGACCTTGTCGTTCGACGGCCGCCAGACCTGTCCCTCGTAAGAGCCGTCGCCGCTGGCCGCCATGTTGCGAACGATCTGCTTGCCCTTGTTGGGGGACTCGTATTCGCCACCGGTGTTGAACGTGCGCGTGATCGTCCCACAGTAATTCCCGCCGCAGGGCGCGATGGTGACATAGGCGAAGGCGCCGTCGTCCGGCTCGGTCTGCCAGACGCCCTCGATGGGGTCGGCGGATGCTGCGCTGGCCATTGCGATGGCCGCTACAATCGTGAATGCGAAACGTTTCATAGGTCTATCCTCCCGTCAGACTGCCCGGACCCTGATCCGCACCGGGTCGATCTGGCAAGTGTGACGTTTCGGCAGATGCTTTCCTTGCCGGACCCTTTGCGGCAGAAGCGCCGGGATGTCCGCCGCCCGGAGTGCCCCCATGATCCTCTATCCCGCCATCGACCTGAAGGACGGACAGGCCGTGCGCCTCGTGCACGGCGAGATGTCCTCGGCCACCGTGTTCAACGACGATCCGGCGGCGCAGGCGCGCAGCTTTCAGGACGCGGGCTGCCAATGGGTGCACCTTGTGGATCTGAACGGTGCCTTTGCAGGCGCGCCGGTGAACGGCGCCGCGGTCGAAGCGATCCTTGGGGCGGTCACCGTGCCCTGTCAACTGGGCGGCGGCATCCGCGACATGGCCACCATCGA
>JBARXR010000300.1:0-2355 GCA_049647445.1 Jannaschia sp.
TGCGACCGAACCGGCATGGTCGGGCCCATGAGCGCAGAGATCGAACGTCTTGCAACCGCGCTCTTCAGCGAAATCCTGACGGCGGACCAGTTGATCCGCGCCCGTCTCAGCCGCGCCCTTCCAAAGGGCATGGAACTCAGTCATTTTATCGTTCTCAACTATCTGGCAGAGCATCGCGATGAACGGACGCCCGCCGAACTCGCACGCGTTTTCCACGTCACGCGGGGGGCGATGACGAACACGCTCACAAAACTGGAATGGGCCGGACACGTCCACATTCGCCCGGATTGGGACGACGCGCGCCGCAAGCGCGTCTCCATCTCCGGTGCCGGGATAAAGGCGCGGGACGCCGCCTTGGGTGCGATCCAGCCGATCATGGCCGGCGCGGTCCGCGACGCGGGCCTCGAAAAGGTGCGCGCCGCGATTCCGGTCCTGCGCGGGCTGCGGGTGCGGTTCGCCTCCGAAGACGATTGACGCTCAGTCGATCCGCCGCACCATGAGTTGCGTGCCCTGCTTTCTGGTCTCGAGCCGCTTGATGTCCGCCACAAGGTCGCTGAGCTTGCGCTTGCCATAGGTCCGAGTGTCGAAGTCGGTCACCTCGGCCACGATCTGGCTGCCGAGCGCCCCGAGCGCGTACCAGTCATCGTCCTGGTTCATCCGCTCCATCGCCTTCAGGATCAGCGGCAGCGCGTCCTGGGGCATCTTCTTGTCGGGCCTTCCCTGCGCCGGGGTCGAAGGTTCATCGACCAGGTTCTCGATCTCGATGAAGCGGTTGACCACCTTGCGCAGGCTTTCCGGTGCCTTGCTCTCGCCGATCCCGATCACATCGAGCCCTTCCTCGCGGATGCGCGAGGCAAGACGCGTGAAATCGCTGTCCGAGGACACAAGGACGAATCCGTCGAAGCGACCGGAATGCAGGATGTCCATCGCGTCGATCACGAGACCGATGTCGCTGGCGTTCTTGCCCTTGGTGTTGGCGGTTTCCTGATGCGCCACGAGGCCCAGTTCCAGAACCTTGTCCGACCAGCCGCGCAGATGGCCACCCGACCAGTCGCCGTAGACGCGACGCAGTGCCGGCTCACCCAGGCCGGTGATCTCCTTCATGATGGCCTCGGCATATTTTGCGGGAATATTGTCCGCATCGATCAGCACGGCCATCAGTGGGCGGTCGCGTTGGGGCATCGGGTGTCCTCCCTCGGGTGCAGCCGGGTGCTGACTGCACCCGGACCCCCGGTCGACATTTAACTCAAAGGAAGGTCAATACACCACCACGCTGCGGATGCTTTCGCCCGAATGCATCAGGTCGAAGCCCTTGTTGATATCCGACAGCGGCATCGTGTGGGTGATCATCGGGTCGATCTCGATCTTGCCGTCCATGTACCAATCGACGATTTTCGGCACGTCCGTCCGCCCGCGCGCGCCACCGAAGGCCGTCCCGCGCCACACGCGCCCGGTGACCAACTGGAAGGGTCGGGTGGAAATCTCGGCGCCCGCGGGCGCCACGCCGATGATGACGCTTTCGCCCCAGCCCTTGTGCGCGCTCTCGAGCGCGGTGCGCATGACGTTCACGTTGCCCGTTGCGTCGAACGTATAATCCGCGCCCCCCTTGGTCAGCGCGACGAGATAGGCCACAAGGTCTCCGTCGACGTCCGAGGGGTTCACGAAATCGGTCATGCCGAAGCGCGTGGCCATCTCGACCTTCGCGGGGTTCAGATCGACACCGACGATCTGGTCCGCGCCTGCAAGCCGCAGCCCCTGAATGACGTTGAGTCCGATCCCGCCCAGACCGAAGACGATGGCGCGGCTGCCGATCTCGACCTTTGCGGTGTTGATGACGGCTCCGATCCCGGTGGTCACGCCGCATCCGATATAGCAGATCTTGTCGAAGGGCGCGTCTTCCCGGACCTTGGCCAAGGCGATCTCCGGCAGGACGCTGTGATTGGCGAATGTCGAGCACCCCATGTAATGCAGGATCGGATCACCATCGAGGGTCGAGAACCGCGACGTGCCGTCCGGCATCAGGCCCTGCCCCTGGGTGGACCGGATCGACTGACAGAGGTTGGTCTTGGGGTTCAGGCAATACTCGCACTCGCGGCATTCGGGCGTGTAGAGCGGGATGACGTGATCGCCGGGCTTGAGCGAGGTGACGCCCGGGCCGACCTCGACGACCACCCCCGCCCCTTCATGACCAAGAATGGCCGGGAAAAGCCCCTCCGGATCCGCGCCCGAGAGGGTGAATTCATCCGTGTGGCAGATGCCGGTCGCCTTCATCTCGACCAGAACCTCGCCCGCCCGTGGGCCGTCGAGATTGACCTCCATGACTTCGAGGGGCTTTCCGGCGGCAATGGCGACGGC
>JBARXR010000301.1:0-7779 GCA_049647445.1 Jannaschia sp.
GGCTATGAGGGCTCCGAACTGCTGGTCGCGCGGTTGTTGATCGAAAGCGGTGCGACGGTGCCCTATGTTGGCACCGCTTGTCCGAAAACACCCTGGTCCGCGCCGGATCTCGAATGGCTCGAAGCGAAAGGTGTCCGCGTCAAATTCCGCGCCTCGCTCGAAGATGATCTTTCCGTGGTCGAGGGCCTGCGTCCCGACCTCGCCATCGGCACCACGCCGGTTGTGCAAAAGGCCAAGGAGCTGGGCATCCCGTCCCTCTACTTCACGAATCTTATTTCCGCGCGGCCCCTGATGGGCCCGGCCGGTGCCGGATCGTTGCAGCAGGTGGTGAACGCCGCCATGGGCAACAAGGACCGCATGGGCAGGATGAAGGCCTTCTTCGAAGGTGTGGGACACGGCGATACCGCCGGCGTCTGGTCCGGTGCGCCGAACCTGCGCCCCGATTTCCGGGCCGCGCACCAGAAGAAACTTGAGAAAAAGGCCCGCGCGGCAGCAGCGGAGCAAATGATCTGATGCTCGTTCAAGACCACGATAGGGCTGGCGGATACTGGGGTGCCGTGTACGCCTTCTGCGCCGTCAAGGGCCTGCAGGTGATCATCGACGGACCCGTCGGCTGCGAAAACCTGCCCGTGACATCGGTCCTGCATTACACTGACGCCTTGCCCCCGCACGAGTTGCCCATCGTGGTGACCGGATTGGGCGAAGAGGAATTGGGCCGCGACGGCACCGAGGGCGCGATGACCCGCGCCTGGAAGACACTCGACCCGGCGCTGCCCGCCGTTGTCGTCACCGGATCCATCGCCGAGATGATCGGCGGCGGCGTCACGCCGCAGGGCACCAACATCCAGCGGTTCCTGCCGCGCACCATCGACGAGGATCAATGGCAGGCCGCCGACCGCGCGATGACCTGGATCTTCACCGAATTCGGCATGACCAAGGGCCGGATGCCGAAGGAAGCCAAGCGCGAAGAGCATGACAAGCCGCGCGTGAATATCCTCGGGCCGATGTACGGCACGTTCAACATGCCGTCCGACCTGGCCGAGATTCGCCGTCTGGTCGAAGGCATCGGGGCCGAGGTCAACATGGTCATGCCGCTGGGCGCGCACGTCGCCGAAATGCGCAACCTGGTGAACGCGGACGTCAATATCTGCATGTACCGGGAGTTCGGCCGCGGCCTGTGCGAAGTGCTGGCCAAGCCCTACCTCCAGGCGCCGATCGGCGTCGAATCGACCACGGCGTTCCTGCGCAAGCTGGGCGCGCTGACGGGTCTCGATCCGGAACCGTTCATCGAGGTCGAAAAGCATTCGACGCTCAAGCCGGTCTGGGATCTCTGGCGGTCGGTCACGCAGGATTTCTTCGCCACCGCGTCCTTCGCGATCGTCTCGAATGAGACCTACACGCGCGGCATCCGGTTGTTTCTCGAAGACGACCTCGGTTTCCCTTGCGCTTTCGCGGTCCCGCGCCTTCAGGGCAAGAAGACCGACAACGACGCCGTGCGCAAGTTGATGGCCACGAAGCGCCCGCTGATCGTGATGGGGTCCATCAACGAGAAGATGTACATGGCCGAGATGTCGGGCGGCTTCGGCCCCAAGCCCGCGTTCATCCCCGCCGGTTTTCCCGGTGCCGCCATCCGCCGCGCGACGGGCACGCCTTTCATGGGCTATGCCGGCGCCACCTACCTGTTGCAGGAGATCTGCAACGGTCTGTTCGATGCGCTGTTCCACATCCTGCCGCTGGGCACCGATATGGACAAGGTCGAGGCCACGCCCTCGCAGTTGCGCCGCGACTTCCCGTGGGAACCCGAGGCTCAGGCGATGCTCGACCGCATCGTATCCGAGTTTCCGGTCCTGACCAGAATTTCCGCCGCCAAGTCCCTCCGGGACGAAGCCGAGCGCGCCGCCCTCAAGTCGGGTGCGGCCCGCGTCGATGCGGACACCGTGGCAAAACTTGCGCCACGTTCACCCGAAGCCAAGGAGGACGCCCATGTCTGACATGACCTCGAATACCCCCATGCACCGCTCCCGCAAGGAACCGGGTTGGGAATACTGGATGTACTTCGTCCCGATCCTCGCCGTGTCATTGCCCCTGGCAGTGGTCCGCGCGGCGGCGGCGGCAGTGCAATCCGACACGTCCGCACGCCCCGGCATCGTCACCGATGCCTGGTCCCGCGCGCGGGACGTGACGACGACGATCTGCTCCGTGTGACCGCGTCGCGGCCCGCATGACAGCACCTGCGCGCCCCCAGACGGGGGCCCGCCAGAATACCCCGGCACGTCAGACACGCCGGGGGTCGAACAGGCTCCCTCTCCCGCGGCCGGGCGGATCGGAGCAACGCTTTCGCCCCCCGCCAGGGGGGTGGATGGCCGGTGTCGCAATGAGGCGTCACCGGGGCCCGGCCGCAGGGTGTGCGGCGTTGGCTGATGGAGGATAATCCTATGGCTGACAGAACTGACCTGTCCTTTACGGGTCTCACTGACGAGCAGGCCCAGGAACTGCATGCGGTGTATTTGAGCGGGCTCTGGCTGTTTTCGGCAGTCGCCGTCGTCGCTCACTTGCTGACGTATATCGTGTTCCCCTGGTTCGCGTTCTGAGGAGAATGAATCATGTCCAAGTTTTATAAAATCTGGCTGGTCTTCGACCCCCGTCGCGTGTTCGTGGCACAGGGCGTGTTCCTGTTCCTGCTCGCGGCAATGATCCACCTCGTTCTGCTTTCGTACGACGGCTACAACTGGTTCGAACTGAGCCAGGCCGCCCGCGTCGCAGAGTGACGGTGATCTGATACCACGGTTGCGGGCGACGTTTCATGCGCCGCCCGCACCAAAATTCCTGAAACAGCGACGGCCCGGCGGGGAACACCCCTTGCCTTCGGCCCGTCCCGAATACGCGGAGGCTGCCCCATGGCATTGCTCAGCTTCGAGAGAAAATACCGCGTCCGAGGCGGGACGCTGATCGGGGGCGATCTTTTCGACTTCTGGGTGGGGCCGTTCTATGTCGGCTTCTTCGGTGTCACGACAGCCTTCTTCGCCGCTCTCGGCACACTTCTGATCTTCATCGGCGCGACATGGCAGGGGACGTTCAATCCCTGGCTCATCAGCATCGCGCCCCCCGACCTGTCCGTCGGTCTCGGACTGGCCCCCCTGCAGGCGGGAGGTCTCTGGCAGATCATCACGATCTGCGCCGTGGGTGCCTTCGTCAGCTGGGCCCTGCGCGAGGTGGAAATCTGCCGCAAGCTGGGGATGGGATACCACGTGCCCTTCGCCTTCGGCGTCGCGATCTTCGCCTACGTGACGCTCAACGTGTTCCGCCCCGCGCTGATGGGCGCCTGGGGCCACGGCTTTCCCTATGGCATCTTCAGCCACCTCGACTGGGTGAGCAACACGGGCTACGCCTACCTGCACTTCCACTACAACCCGGCGCACATGCTGGCGGTGACGCTGTTCTTCACCACGACGCTCGCGCTGGCGCTGCATGGCGCGCTGATCCTGTCGGCGGCCAACCCCGAAAAGGGCGAGGAAGCCAAGACACCGGATCACGAGGACACGTTCTTTCGCGATTTCATCGGCTATTCCATCGGCACGCTGGGCATTCACCGCCTCGGCTTCCTGCTGGCGATCAATGCCGGTTTCTTTTCCGCGGTCTGCATCATCATCTCCGGCCCGGTCTGGACCAAGGGCTGGCCCGAGTGGTGGAACTGGTGGCTGACGCTGCCGATCTGGCCCGCGGCCGCAGCTGCAACAGGGGGGATGTAAGTCATGTCTTGGATGCCTGAATATCAGAACATCTTCACCCAGGTGCAGGTGCAAGGCGCGCCCGAGATGGGAATGGACAACGAGCGCAACATGGGCGCCGAGCGCACCGCAAGCGCGTCCTTCTCGACACTCGCCGGTTGGCTCGGCAACGCGCAGCTTGGTCCGATCTACCTTGGGTTCTTCGGGGTGATCTCCCTCGCGACCGGGTTGATCTGGTTCAACATCGTCGGCTTCAACATGCTGATGCAGGTGGACTGGTCCATACCGGAGTTCATCCGGCAGCTGTTCTGGCTGTCGCTCGACCCCCCTTCGCCGCAGTACGGCCTGACGATGCCGCCGCTTCAGGACGGGGGCTGGTACATGATCGCAAGCTTCATGCTCCTGATTTCGGTCCTGTCGTGGTGGGCGCGGTCCTATCACCTCGCGATGCAGCACAAGATGGGCAAACATGTCGCCTGGGCCTTCGGGGCCGCGATCTGGCTGTTCCTCGTGCTGGGTCTGTTCCGCCCGATGTTCATGGGGTCCTGGTCCGAAATGGTGCCCTATGGCATCTTTCCGCACCTTGACTGGACCACGGCCTTCTCGATCCGCTACGGCAACCTCTACTACAACCCGTTCCACGCGCTTTCGATCGTGTTCCTCTATGGCTCGGTCCTGCTGTTCGCCATGCACGGCGCGACCATCCTCGCCACGACCCGCTACGGCGGCGACCGCGAGCTGGAGCAGATCTACGACCGGGGCACCGCGTCCGAGCGTGCCGCCCTGTTCTGGCGCTGGACCATGGGTTTCAACGCCACGATGGAGGGGATTCACCGCTGGGCCTGGTGGTTCGCGGTCCTGACCCCGATCACCGGGGGCATCGGCATCCTGCTGACCGGCACGGTCGTCGACAACTGGTTCATCTGGGCGCAGGAGCATCACTTCGCCCCCACCTACCTCGCGCCTTACGGCTATGAGGAATACGTGACGGGAGGTAACTGACATGTTCCCCAAGTGGTTTGACGACTGGAACGCCAAGAACCCGACGAATATCTTCGGCCCCGCCATCCTGGTGGGCGCCGTAGGCGGGGCCCTCTTCGTCGCCGCTATGGTGGTGACCTGGGGCGATCCCTTCTACGACGACTTCGACCAGACCGGCCCACGCGGCACGGGCATGCAGATCGCGGCCCTGTCGAGTACGGTCGACCCGACGATCGTCGATTACTACAGCGAGGAGCCTTATCCGCGCGAGGACGGTGAGCCGCTGGCGTCCGAGATCTACGAGAACGTCCAGGTGCTGGGCGGCGTGTCCGAAGGCAACTTCAACCGCCTGATGAACGCGATGACCCAGTGGGTGGCCCCGGATCAGGGCTGCGCCTATTGCCACGCCGGCGCGGACGAGGGGAATTATGCCGATGACGACCTCTACACCAAGGTCGTCTCCCGGCGGATGATCCAGATGACGCAGTACATCAACGACGAATGGATCGGCCACGTTCAGGCCAATGCCGAAGTCGGCGTGAACTGCTACTCCTGTCACCGGGGGCAGAATGTGCCGTCGAACATCTGGTTCCGGATCGATCCGGTCAACAGCGCCACCGAAGGCTGGGCCTCGGTCCAGAACCGCGCCACGATGCAGTCGCAATACACGTCCCTGCCATCCGACGCGCTCTATCGGTATCTCTACGAGGACAACGTGATCGCGGTCCATGACCTCGAAAGCCGCGTCGCGGGCAGCCCGTCGGACGAAGGCTTCCCCAGCGTCCAGGACACCGAGCGGACCTATTCGTTGATGAACTACTTCTCGAACTCGCTGGGTGTGAATTGCGTGTTCTGCCACAACAGCCGGGCCTTCTACGACCCCGGTCAGGTGACGCCGCAGTGGGCCACGGCCTCGCTCGGGATCCTGATGGCGCAGGAGCTCAACAACGAGTATCTTGAACCGCTCGGACCGGTCTATCCGCCGGAGCGTCTGGGTCCGGTCTATGCGGATGCACCCAAGGCCGCCTGTGCGACCTGCCACAAGGGCTACAACAAGCCGATGCAGGGCCTGAACGTGATCGCCGACTGGCCCGAGCTGGCCAGCCCCGAGCCACCCGTCTACGAATAGACACCAAAGCCGGCGGCCCCCCTGTGGGGCCGCCGAAGCAGGGATGCCGTGGGGCATCGACCGGCACATGAAGACCGGCACATGAAAATGCGCACCGACGTCATGGGTGCGCATTTTCATTTTTGGCGTTTAGGGTGTCTGATCCGACGAGGTGTCCGGTCCGTCAGGCCCGGTTCAGGACACCGAAGATCGCGTCCATGTGATCGCGCATGTAGATCCGCAACCAGGGCGTGAACCGATCGGGATGACGCTCTGCCTCGGCGGCCAGATCATAGAGATCGACCCAGCGGATCGCCTGCACCTCCTCGGGGTTCAGCGTCATCGCCACGTCGCGGGGTGCCTCTGCGGTAAAGACCTCCACGACCTCGTGCTCCGTCAGCCCGCCCCCCACATCGGCGCGATACTCTAGCGTGCCGCGCGGCTGCATCGCGAGGCCCGTTATCCCCAGCTCCTCCGCCACCCGGCGATTGGCGCAGTCGCCGTTCGCCTCGTCCCAGTGGGGATGCGTGCAGCAGGTGTTCGCCCAGAGACCGGGCGTGTGATACTTGTGCGCGGCCCGCTGCTGGATCAGGACGCGCGCGCCGTTCATCACGAACACCGACACGGCCTTGTGCCGCAGACCACGGCGGTGGACCTCCAGCTTTTCGACCGGCACCAGCGTGCCGTCGATCCAGGCGGGAATCAGCGCCTCGCTCATGCCTGTCGGGGTCCCGTCGCCGGGATCAGGCCCAGCAGGTGGGCGACGTTCTTGATGCCGATCTTGATGTGCGCCATGGGACGGGCCTTTACGAGTTCCTTGTTCATATCGGCCTCGAACGTCAGCCTTTGCACGTCGACATCGTGACACAGGGTAACGAACCGTTCCCGGCGTTCATCGGACTTGTAATACGCATCCTGCATCGCACCGAGGATCTTGAAGACCGCCTTGTGGTCTTTCATGAACAGCTTGCGCGCGTCGGCCAGATGCCTGGCGTTCCCGGTCGCCAGGACTTTTTCGCAGGCGACTGCCGCCACGCGGCCCCCGACCATCGCGTAAAAGATCCCTTCGCCCGACGACGGTGCCACCACCCCGGCCGCGTCACCCGCCAGCACGAGGTCCTTGCCGTTGTCCCACTTGTCGAGGGGCCGCAGCGGGATGGGCGCGCCTTCGCGGCGGATCGTCCTGCAATCGGTCAGACCCGAGGCCGCACGCAGCGCGCGGGTGGCCTCCTTGAGGTCGACGCCATCCTTTCCGGTCCCCATGCCGACACTGGCGGAATGGCCATGCGGGAAAACCCAGCCGTAGAAGTCGGGACTGATCGCGCCGTCATAGATCACGTCGCACCTGGTCGGATCATAGGTGCCGACCTTGCCGGGCGCCTCGATGATCTCGTGGTAGGCGATCACGTAGGGGATCTCCTTCCCGCCCTTCACCTCGGCCCGGGCGACACCCGAGCGCGCACCGTCCGCACCGATCACGAGGCGACAGTCGAGGCGCTGCTGCTCCCCGGTCGCCTTGTCGCGAAAGATCACGGTCTGGACATTGCCCGCCCGCTCGATCCGCAGGAACGTGCCGGTCTTGCGAACGGCCCCGATGCCCGCGGCGCGCTTGCGCAGGAATTCGTCGAAATGTTCCCGGTCGATCATCCCGACATAGCCGTCCTCGATCGGGATATCGACCTGGCGGCCCGTGGGCGAAATCATCCGCGCCGTCTTGATCCGGGCGACCAGCATATGTTCGGGAATGTCGAAATCGCGCACCGCACGGGGCGGGATGGCGCCGCCGCAGGGCTTGATGCGGCCCGCCTTGTCGATGAGGGCGACGGATCGTCCGCGCGAGGCAAGATCATGGGCCGCCGTCGCCCCGGAGGGCCCTCCGCCGATCACGACGACGTCGAAAGTGTGGTTCATGTCTATTCCCCCGGAATGACGGCGGGCACAGGGCCCAGGATACGGGCCGCC
>JBARXR010000302.1:0-4131 GCA_049647445.1 Jannaschia sp.
GTCCGGTCCCCTCGGCCGCGTCGGCGGCGCCATCCTCGGCGTCCTGCGTTCCGGTTTCGGCCCTGGCGCCTTGAAGCTGCGCCGGGCCCGCCTCGGTCGGTTCCGGCTGGCGCAGCCTGTCGAGCGCGTTTCGAAACGCCAGCGCGGCGGAGGCCGTGGCCGGGGGTGGCATCGGCGTGGACGTGGCGGAGGCGGTCGGTCGACCGTCACGCAGGAAGGGTAGGTCGAGCATTCTGCACCCCATCTCGGACATTCGACCCGGTGCCTAGCAGTCGCGCGTTACGAAACCCTTTACCCGCACATGCTCTAACGGCAGCACCCAAAGACGGAGATTGCGATGCCATTGACCCACGTTGCCGCCCCCCAGCCCGGTTCGGGTGTGACGGGGCCGGATCCCGCGGCGCGCGACCGGGCGTTGCGCGAACAGGCGACGCAGCTCGAGGCGTTCCTGTTCGCCGAATTGCTGCGCGTATCCGGGACCTCGACGCCCTCGGCCGCAGGAGGCACCGAATCGCAATTCGACAGCTTCCTCAAGCAGACCCAGGCCGAGGCGGTCGCCGGAAGCGGGCAGACGGGGCTGGCAGAGGCGATCTATCGCTCTCTGCGCATGTCGATGCGCGACGGCTGATTGTTGGTGCGACCGGGGGACCGGGCGATCAGCGGCAACTCTGAAGCTGGACCCGATACATCTCGGCGCGGGCTTCGATTTCGCCGGAGATCCGCATCAGCCAGGGCTTGGCGCGATAGGTCCCGCGACGATACCCGGTTCGCCCGTCGTGATAGGCCAGATACTGATTGCGCGCGTCGAGCAGGGAAATGCCGAGTTCGCGGTTGGATTGCGCCATGTACCAGCCCATGAAATCGGTGGCATGGCCGATGTCGTCGCGCCGGGTCCGGCGTCCGCCCTCCTGCTGCTGGTATTCCTTCCACGTCGCGTCGAGCGCCTGGGAATACCCGAAGGCACTGCTTTGCCGCCCGACCGGGATCACCCCGAGGGAGTATCGGAGCGGGGTGCGCGCGTCGGAGATGAACTTCGATTCCTGATAGATGGTCGCCATCTGGACATGGACCGGAACCCCCCATTTTCGCTCGGCCGCGCGAAAGGCGCGCAGGTATCCGGGCCGTTGGTCGAGGATGGCACAGGCATTGTCGAGATTTCGCGGGGCACTGCCGACTCCAGCCCCGCCGCCACAGGCAGCCAGAAGGAGCAGACAGGCGATCTGCAAGTAGAGTTTCATGTTCACTGCTCGGTTCTTTGGTTTTGACCGTTGAAGGCACGCTACCCCAATCTGCCGATTCTGCCAATCACATCATACGAAGACCGCGAGGATCAGCGGCAGGGCCAGCAGCGACAGAAGCGTCGAGACGACGACGAGGCCCGCGACGGGCGGCGCATCGGCCCCGTATTTCAACGCCAGCAGGTACGAGCTGACCGCGACGGGCGTCGCCAGTTGCAAGACCAGAACGCCGAGGGTGATGCGGTCGAGGTCGAAGGCGAGGCCCACCCCGGCCGCAAGCCCCGCGCAGACCACGACCTTGAGGACCGAGAGGCCGGCCATCGGCCCCATCCCCGCAGGCCGCATCCGCGCCACCGCGACCCCGAGTGTCAGAAGCATCAGCGGAATGCCCATCTGTCCCACCAGGTCCAGCGCGGCGAACGCCACGGGCGGAACGCTCCACCCCTGCCAGAGGAACAGCGCGCCCAGCAGGGTCGCGGCCACCATCGGCTCCTTGAGGGCGCGGAGCGGGTTTCCTCCGCCCGAAACGATCCAGATCCCGACGGTGAACTGCAGCACGGCGGTCACCGAAAAGACCACCACCGCGTATCCGAGGCCCGTCTCACCGAAGGCCAACAGCGCGAGGGGCAGGCCGAGATTTCCGGTGTTCCCGAACACGAGCGGTGCCCAATAGGTGCGGATGTCGAGGCGCAGACCCGCACAGATGGCGCGGAAGACCGCGAACATCACGCCGTAGACGGTGATCGTGGCAAGCGTCAGATTGCCCGCGGCCCCGGCGTCGATGGTGCCCCGCGAGAGCGCGACGAAGACGAGGCACGGCACCGCCAAGGTCATCGCCAGCCTCGTGACGAAGGCCGTGTCGTAGTCGAACCCCAGCCGGACCCAGGCGAAGCCGATGGCCGCCAGCAGGAAGACCGGTGCGACGATCGACAGGACTGTAGTTGCCAGAGTCACAATATGTTTCCACCGATTCGCATCCGGCCCGATTTACAACCTGCGGACCGCCGGTTTAGAAATGCGGCAGGAAAAGGGCAATGTCATGCTTACCAATGAGGCCAAATACGCTTTGGGCGAAGTCGTTCGTCACAAGAAGCACCCGTTCCGGGGCGTAATCTTCGACGTGGACGCGGTTTTTTCAAACAGCGAGGAGTGGTACGACGCCATTCCGCAGGATGTCCGGCCCCGTCGGGATCAGCCGTTCTACCATCTTCTGGCTGAAAACGAGGAAAGCTATTACGTGGCCTATGTGTCCGAGCAGAACCTCGTGCCCGACACCACAGGTGAGCCGGTGACCCATCCCGATCTCGACGACATGTTCGGCGCGTTCGACGGCCGCGTGTATCCGCTGCATTTCGATCTGAATTGATCCCGCGCGCACAGGCTTAACGTCATCTTCACATCTGCCATGGCAAGCCGTCGGGACCCGGGAACCGGGTGCCGAAGCGCCGGGGTGAATGCAGGACATGGACGGATCGCCGCCCGAAAATCTCTATCTGCAGGAACGGCGCAGGCGGCTGGCTGCGGAACGCACGCTCGACCGCACGCGGCATGAACTCAGCCGGGCCCATTCCGCGCTAGTGGCGAATGCCGACCGGCTGTCTCTGCGATACCTGACCGAGCGGGAGACGAATGTCCGTCTGACCGACCGCCAGAAGGAGGTCATGGCCCAGCGGAAGGAGGCCGCCGAAAAGGCGGACCGCGCCCGCCGCCGTCTGTGGCACGCGCTGGAGGCGATGCGCGACGGCTTCGCGCTGTTCGACAGCCATGCCCGGCTGGTGGCGGCCAATTCGGTCTATCTGAACCTGTTCGACGCCGAGTCCGCCATCGGGCCGGGGGCCACGGCGGAGCAGATGTTCATGGCCGCCGCCGAGGAAGGGGCATTCATCATCGAGGACGACGACACCGACGGCTGGGTCGAGGCGCAACTGGCGCGCTGGCAGCAGGAACAGATCGGTGTCCAGGTTCTGCACACCTTCGACGGCCGCGCGATCCGGTTCCAGGACCGTCGCGCCCCCGACGGCGATATCGTCAGCCTTGCCATCGATATCTCCGATGTGGAGGCGCGCGAGCAAAGTCTGGCCGAGGCGCGCGATGCCGCCGAGGAGGTGGCCCGGGCCAAGGCGGCGTTCCTCGCCCGCATGAGCCACGAGATGCGCACGCCCATGAACGGCGTTCTGGGTCTTGCGGAGTTGCTGTGCGAGCAGGGGATCGACGAGGAATCGAAAACCTATGCCCGGACGATCCGCGACTCCGCCGAAGCCCTTCTGACGATCGTGAACGACACCCTCGACGTGTCGCGCCTCGAGGCGGGGCGGGTCGATTTGCGGACCGGCGATTTCGATCTGGAGGCGATGCTCTGCGATTGCCTGCGGCTGGCCAGCGCCGGCAAGGCGGCCCAGGGAATCGTCGTCGCGCTGGCGTATCCGCTCGATGCGCCCGTGCGGTTCATCGGTGATGCCGGACGGGTCCGTCAGATCGTGATGAACCTCGTGGGCAACGGGCTCAAGTTCACGGATCTGGGCCATGTCATCGTCGGCGTGAACGTCGTGACCGAAGGGGCCGGCGCGGCGATCACCATCGACGTGGCCGACACCGGTCCGGGCATTCCGCCAGACAAGCGTGCGGAGGTGTTCGATGCCTTCACGCAGATCGATGACGGACGCGCCCAAAAGGAGGGCACGGGCCTTGGTCTGACGATCTCGAAGGGGCTGGCCGAACAGATGGGCGGCGGCATCAGGGTCGTCGACTCCGAACTGACGACGGGCGCCTGCTTTCGCCTGACGCTGAAGCTGCCGCTGGCCGAGGACCGGCGGGTCATGCCGCCCCGACCGGTCGCCGTGGCGATCCCGCCGGGTTGCGGCGTTCAGGGTGACGTGCTGGCCCGCAGGCTGGC
>JBARXR010000303.1:0-8466 GCA_049647445.1 Jannaschia sp.
TGCGAAACCGTCGTGGTGCTGCGCAACGGCGAAAAGGTCGCCGAGGGCCCCGCGACCGATTTCGATGCCGCGTCGCTGACGCGTGCGATGACCGGGCGCGACGTCGCCTCGGCCCCCCCGGCGCCGCTCGACGCCTCGGCGGCGCCACTGCTGCACGTCGAGAGCCTCAACCGCGCGGGCGCCTTCGAGGACGTCACGTTCGATCTGCGGGCTGGCGAAGTTCTGGGCATCGCGGGCCTGCTGGGGTCCGGCCGCACGACCCTTGCGAAAGCGCTCTTCGGCCTTGCCCGGCCCGACAGGGGCACCATCATGCTGGACGGCATCGACATTCCCCTTGGCGACCCGATCGCGGCCGCCGCCGCCGGCATCGGATACGTGCCGGAGGATCGCCTGACGGAGGGCTTGTTTCTGGAGCAGAGCATCGCCCACAACGTCGCCGTCGGTCGCCTCGAGGCCCATGCACCGGGCGGCGTGCTGAACCTCTCCGCGCTTTGGGCAGAGGCCGCCGACTGGCTGAAGCGCCTCTCGGTCAAGGCGCCCGACCCCGGCGCGCCGGTTCGCTCCCTGTCGGGCGGCAACCAGCAACGGGTGGTGTTGGCGCGCTGGATGGCCCGACAGCCGCGTGTCCTGATCCTGAACGGACCGAGTGTCGGTGTCGATGTCGGCTCCAAGGCCGAGATCCACGGCATCATCGCCGACCTTGCGGCCCGGGGTCTGGGCGTCATCGTGATCTCGGACGACCTGCCCGAACTGCTGGCCACCTGTCACCGCATTCTTGTGATGAAGGACGGCGTGATCACGGAACAGGTCATCGGCGGCAGCGGAGTGACCGAAGCCGACCTGAGCCACAGGCTGGCGTCATGAACGGCTCTATTGAACGGGTTTTGCGATGAGATCGATAGACTGGACCCGCAACGAAACCCTCGTTTTCGCCGTCATTATCGCGTTCTGCGGGGTGGCGGCGCTGTCGGATCCGAACTTCCTGTCCATCCCCACACTGACGGACCTGATGCGCAATTCGATTGTCCTCGGCATTTTCGCCGTGGGCGCAATGGTGGTGCTGGTCTCCGGCGGGATCGACGTCAGCTTCACCGCCGTCGCCGCGTTTGCCATGTATGCCACCACGGTTTTGTTGCGCGACATGGCACCCGATATGCCCTGGCCACTGGCCTTCGCCATCGCGACATGTATCGGCGCGATGCTGGGCGCGATCAACGGCGTCCTCATCGCGTTCTGCGGCCTGCCCACCCTGATCGTGACACTGGGCACGCTGTCGGTGTTTCGTGGTTTCCTCCTGACGTTCGTCGGCACCCTGCAAGTTTCGAACCTGCCGCCGGGAATGCGCGATTTCAGTCGGTGGATGATGATCCGGGGCACCAATTCCGATGGCTCGTTCTATTCCCTGCCATGGGCGTTCGCGGCGCTCGTCATCATCGTGATTGCTACCTGGTTCATCCTGAACCGCACGATGCTGGGCCGCGCGATCTATGCCATCGGCGGAGCACCTGAAAGCGCGCGGCGGATCGGCATCAACGTCCGCCGCACGCAATTCTTCATCTACGTCTTCGTCGGTGCGCTGGCGGGCCTCGCTGGCATCATCCACGCCTCAATGGCCCGGATTTCGAACCCCTTCGATCTGGTTGGGCTGGAGCTCAGCGTGATCGCGGCCGTTGTCCTCGGCGGTGCACGTCTGACCGGTGGCGTCGGCACGCTGACAGGCACGCTTCTGGGGGTCGTCCTCATCGTGCTGGTCCGAAATTCGCTGATCGTGATCGGCATCCCGTCCACATGGCAATCGGTGGTCATCGGCCTTCTGATCCTGATCGGCACCGGCTTGCCCGCGTGGCAGGCCAAGCGCGCGGAGGCAATGCGGACATGATGAACCGTATCCTGCACTCGACCGAGGGACGCCTCGCGATCATCACGCTGGTGGTCTTCGCCACCATGTCGATCCTGTCGCCCGATCGCTTCCTGTCGCCCGCGAACCTGACGTCGATGGCGTTCCAGTTCCCGGAGTTCGCCATCCTCGCACTTGCCGTCGCCGTCGCCATGCTGACCGGCGGGATCGACCTGAGCGTCGTGGGTGCGGCCAACCTCTCGGCGGTAACCGCGGCGTTGTTCATGGGTCATTTCGCGGGCGAAGGCACCGGCGCCGGCCTGCTGATGGCCGCCGTGGTTCTGGCACTGGCCGTCGGCCTCATCGCGGGACTTTTCAACGGTCTGCTCGTGGCCACCTTCGGCCTGCCCCCCATCCTCGCCACGCTTGGCTCCGGCCTGATCTATACCGGCCTCGCGCTGGCCATGACCGGAGGCAGCGCGGTCATGGGACTGCCGCCCGCCGTCGCCTGGGTCGGCAACGGCACGATCCTCGGCATCCCCGTCCCGCTGGCGATCTTCGCGATCCTGGCCGCGATCCTCGGCTGGGTGCTCAGTCGGACCGCCTTCGGGATCAAGACCCGGATGTTCGGGGCCAACCCCCTCGCGGCCCGCTATGCGGCGATGGACACGGACCGGGTGCTGCTGAAAGTCTACGCGCTCTGCGGCAGTCTTTCGGCCATTGCGGGTCTGATCGTGATGTCCCGCGCCAATTCGGCCAAGGCCGACTACGGGTCGTCCTATCTTCTGCTTGCGGTCCTGATCGCGGTGCTGGGGGGCGTGAACCCCTATGGCGGCTATGGGCGCATCATCGGCGTCGTTCTGGCCGTCCTGTCGATGCAATTCCTGTCATCGGGCCTGAACCTGCTGCAGGTCACCAACTTCGCGCGCGAGATGATCTGGGGCATCCTGCTGATCGGCGTGATGCTACTCAACCTTGTCACCTTCCGGAGGCGATCATGAAAAAGATCCTCAACAACCCCGAGGCCTATGTCGATGAAATGCTGGAGGGCCTGACCGCAGCGCACCCGGACATCTACCGCATCGTCGGCGACGACCGCCGCGCCGTTGCGCGCACCACGCCGGGACCGGAGGGCAAGGTCGGGATCGTGTCGGGCGGCGGGTCCGGGCACCTGCCCGTCTTCACCGGCTATGTCGGCACCGGCCTGCTCGATGCCTGTGCCATCGGTGACGTGTTCGCCTCACCCACCGCCGAGCAGATGGCGGATGCGATCAAGGCTGCCGACCGGGGGGCGGGTGTCCTGCGACTTTACGGGAATTATGGCGGCGACGTCATGAACTTCGACATGGCGGGCGATATCGTCGAGATGGAGGATATCGAGACGACCACGGTCCTTCTGGCCGATGACGTGGCCTCGGCCCAGCCCGAGGAGGCCGACAAGCGGCGCGGCGTTGCCGGAATGGTCTATGCCTTCAAGGTCGCGGGTGCCGCCGCCGAGGCCGGAGAATCGTTGGAGGACGTGACCCGCATCGCGCAGAAATGCGCCGACAACGTGCGATCCGTGGGTGCCGCCCTGTCGTCCTGCACCGTGCCGCAGGCCGGCAAGCCGACCTTCGATATCGCGGATGACGAGATGGAAATGGGGATGGGCATTCATGGTGAGCCCGGTGTCTGGCGCGACAAGTTGCGTCCAGCGGATGACATCGCCGAAGAAATGATGGACCGGCTGCTGGCCGATATCGACATAGGCCAGGGCGACCGCGTCTCCGTGCTGGTGAACTCCCTCGGGGCTACACCACATGAGGAACTCTATATTCTCTACCGGATCGTCCAAACCAGATTGACGGCGGCGGGGGCCGATATCGTCATGCCGCTTGTCGGCCGATATGCCACCTCGATGGAAATGGCGGGCGTGTCCTTTACCCTCCTGAAACTTGACGCGGAACTCGAGGCGTATCTGACCGCGCCCTGCCATTGCGCCTTCTGGACGGTCACGTGATCGTCGTCGCCGATCTGCGCGCTGCCGCGCTGCGGCTGAAGGACGCGATGGAGACGGAGGCGGACGCGCTCAACGCCGCTGACGGCGCGCTGGGGGACGGCGACCTCGGCGTCACCATGCGGCGCGGATCGCGCGCCGTCGCCGACAAGGCAGACGATCTGCCCGAAGACTTCGGCATGGCGTTGATGGCCTGCGCCCAGGCGTTCACCAAGGTCTCCGCTTCCTCGTATGGCACCCTTCTGGCGACGGGGTTGATGGCGGCGGCGAAGGAGACGAAAGGCCGCGCGGGCATCGAGGCATCGGAGGTCGCGGGCCTGCTTGCCGCTGCACGCGACAAGATGATGGCGCGGGGAAAGGCAGCCCCGGGGGGCAAGACCGTGCTCGACTCCCTCGATGCCATGGCGCAGGCCCTGGCGTCCGATCCGACCGGCGCGACAGCGATCAAGGCCGCAGAAGATGCGCAGGCGGCTTTCCGGGACAAACCCGCCACCGTCGGCCGCGCCCGCATCTTCGCCGAGAAATCCGTCGGGATGGACGATCCGGGAATGCTGGCCATGACCCTGATCGTGAAGGCGGTGACGCAGGCCTGACCGACAGGGCGGGGCCTTGTCACCGTGACCGACCTTCCGGTCAGCCCTGGTAGCCCTCCAACCCGTCCACCTTCTGCCCATCGTGCAGGGCCCAGTCAGCCTCTGAGAACCGGGGCTTGGCGAACTGGTTCTGGTGCCAGTAGGGATAAATCAAGGGCGGTCGTGAAACGGCATCCAGCTTGGCGACCTCATCATCCGTCAGCTTGAGGTCGCACGCGCCGAGCGTCTCCCCGAACTGCGCCTCCGTCCGGCCGCCGACAACCAGCGTGGCGACCGCAGGCCGTTGCAAGAGCCACGCCAGTGCCACCTGTGCCACCGACCGGTCGCCCGCCACATCGCGCAGTGTATCGACGATATCCCACAGGCGGTCCCAATCGCGGATCGGTGGTTCCGTCCAGCCCTGCGCCTGCCGCGAGTCCTTGGCAAACCCCTCGCGCGTGTGCTTGCCGGTCAGCAAACCGGCGACCAGCGGCGACCAGATCATCACGCCGATCCCCTGGTCGACAGACAGCGGCAACAGCTCATACTCGCTCTCGCGCGCCTCGAGCGTATAGTGGATCTGCTGGGCGGTGAACTTTTCCAGACCGCCCGCGCCGCTGGCCATCAGGCCCTTCATGACCTGCCAGCCGGACCAGTTGGAGCACCCGAAATAGCGGACCTTGCCATGTTTCACGAGGATATCGAGCGCGGCCATGACCTCCTCCATCGGCGTCTGACCGTCCCACTCGTGCATCAGGTAGAGGTCGATGTGGTCGCGCTTCAGGCGCTTGAGCGACCGCTCGCATTCCCGGATCAGGTGCCAGCGGCTGAGGCCCTCGTCGTTCGGCCCCTCGCCGATCCGCATCCGCGCCTTGGAACAGATCAGCACGTCCGGATCGCGATCCTTCATGACCTCGCCTACAATGTCTTCGGACAGGCCCAGCGAATACATGTTGGCGGTGTCGATCAGGTTCACGCCCCGATCGAGACAGGTATCGACCAGCCGCGCCGCGTCCGCCACATCCTGCGCCCCGACCATGCCGAAATCGCCGCGCCCGCCAAAGGTGAACGTGCCCATGGTCAGGGCCGAAACCTTCAATCCGCTGCGCCCAAGATATCTGTAGTCCATCACAAGATCCTCCGTTCCGCCAAGCTGCCCGGACGAGGCGCGGCTGTCCATGGCAGTCTCGACGAATCTGTCCCGGGAAAGCGGGCCGGCGCACTTTCAGGCTTCGAGTGCCGGACCAGGTGCGGGAGCTGACAGGCTCAGATCAAGCATCGCCTCCAGCACTGCAGGCTTGAGCTTGTCGCCATAGATCCCGTCGCGCTTGAAGTCGGTTCGGAACAACGGTTCGTCCGCCCCGATATCCTGTGCGATGAAGCGCCGAAGTCCTTCGTTCTCGGCGGCGAATCCGGCCTGATAGGCTTTCATGTCGGCCAGGGACTTGAAGAACGATCTTGCCTTGAGCGCGTCGGCCGGACCGGCCGGGAGCCGGGCCTGCAACGCCTCGAGCTTCTGGCGCAGTGCGTCGCGATCGGCACTTGTGCGATGCAGCATCCGCTTGAGAATGACGAGGTCGACCGGCAGGCCTTCGTTCGCGCGCGGCATGGGCTCGAACCCCTGTACCGGAAGACCAAGCAGCCGGGCGAATGCCGCCACGACATCGCCCGTTTCCAGCAACTTGTCGAAGCTCAGCGCCCTGAGCCCGGGAAAGGCCGCGTTCCACGCTTCGGCCTGCTGGCGGAAGACGAAGTGGAACCAGAATTCCTGCAGGAACGTCTGGAAATTTCCCATATAGCGTGTGGTCTTCATGTGCTCCTGATAGAGCGACTGCGCATAGTCCGCCTGACGCCGGAACACGACCACGACCTCGGCCTCCCCCATGATGTCCCGGATTTTTGCGATATAGGCAGTGCGCAGGGGCCAGTAGTCTTCGGGGGTGTAGACCGGACTGTCCTCCGGATCGTTCAGGACGTGACGATAGAACGGCTCCGCGCTGATGATCGTGGTGTCGAAATCGGCGCTCCGCTTGCGCACCGCCGAAAAGAACGTCTCGGCGGCCTTGACCGGATAGACCCTGTGCCGCCCCGACAAAGCGTTGACCATGCCAAGCTGTGCGTAATGGGCCTTGCGGTCGATCATGCCGTAATCGGGATACAGAACACCGCGCTCGGCCAATGCCGCGCGGTTCTTGAACAGGAACTTCTGGATCGACGTGGTCGCCGTCTTGTGCGTGCCGATGTGCAGGATGAGGCGAGACATCAGGGGGCTACCCCTCCGGAGTGGCTGGTAGGACAGGATGGCGTGTTGTAGCGACTCAAAGGCGATGCAACAAAAGAATGCGGCGTATGACACCGGCTGGAAACCCACAACAAGATCCCCCGTCGTCGGGTCCCGTGTCCGAGATCGTGATCCACGCCGGCGCCTATAAAACCGCCACAAGCACGATCCAGACCCTTCTGACGACGCATCGCAAGATCTTTCTGCAGCGCTACGGCCTGTGGTTTCCACAAACGGGAACACGGCGGAATACCGGGTCGGCCAACCCGGAGTCGACGGCGCATCACCCGCTGTTCCATGCGATCCGTCAACCTGCACAGACGACGGCCAAGTCAGCGGCGCTGCGACAGCGTCTCGCGGACGAATTGGATCGCGTTCGACCCGAGCGGGCGGTGCTGTGCACGGAACTCCTTTCGGGAACGACCGGGCAGATCAAGAGGGCCTTTCTTGACCTGCTGCCGCCGGGGGTTCCCGTCAGGGTCGTCTATGCCATCCGGCGACCCGACGACTATTTCGCCTCCTTGGTCAATCAGTCCTTCAAGAACTTCAAGGATCCGGACCTTGCTTCCGACCGCGCGCCGCACTTCGCCCGTGACATCCGCGACTGGCAGTCCCTTCTCGGTCAGGATCGTGTCACAGTCCTCACGTTTCAATCCTCCGACTACGCAGGCTTTCTAGGGCGCACCTTCGCCGCATTCGGCATTGCCCCGGACGACCCGCACATCGACCCGTCCTTGCACGACAACCCGGCGATGACGCTGCGCGGCCACCTGATGCGCAGCCTGATCCGCCAGCGCCTCGACGCCCTCGGCACGCCGCTTACCCGGATCCTGCGCCACAAGCTGAACCTGATCCTCGATGACCTCGAGCGGTCCCTGCCCAAAAGCCCGAAGGCCGTGTTCTTTTCCGAGCGTGAGCGGGCCGACCTTCTGGCATCGAACGCGGCGACGATGCGGGACGTTCGGGCGATGATGTCGGAGGCCGAGGCCAGTCGTCTCGCGGCAGAGCTTGCGCGCCCGGACTCGGCCGAAGCGAGAAACGTGACCGGCGAGGTCCCGGTCGATCCGGATGTCCTTTTTCAGATCCTCACCGCGCTTGCCTCCGGTCCGATCGGAAAGGTTCTCGCCTTGGGAAGACAATCGCCGGAACCGAAGGAAGAAAGACACGCCGCCGGGCGAAGCGATGCTGCACGCGCCCGGCGGCGGAAACGAAACCTGTCCTGACGACGTTTCAGGTGGCGGCGGCTTCGGTCGCCAGGGTTTCGGTGTCGGGTGTGCCCAGAAACGCCTTGGCGGCGGCGGCGGGGTTCTTGATCTCTCCCGACGCGATGCGTTCCAGAATGGAGATCGCAAGCTTGCCCTTTTTCTGCCGGACCTTGCGATCTTCGGTGCCCGCGTTGATCCGCAAAACGCGACGGCGGATCGATTTGGCGTTCAGGCGGCGTGTCTGTTTCTTCTCGGACGCGGCGTTTGCGTCGGTCGTCGTCTCGGTGTCGCTCATGGGGATATCCTTTCACATAAATATCGCGTCGACGACTTCGGGGGGCGTCGGCCTCCCGAAGGTTGCATGGGGTCGGCAGGTGTTCTGCGGACCGGCAACAGCTTTACAATATGAGCATCTTTCGCCGATACAAGCCCGACGCGAACGATCCGACAGGATCGCGCAGGCAGTCGAAGATAAAGACCCAAGGCGCAAGACATGGTTGACGCTCGCAGACGCCTGATGTTGCACATCGGAACGCAAAAAACCGCTTCGACCCTGATCCGGCGCTTCCTCAAAT
>JBARXR010000304.1:0-12741 GCA_049647445.1 Jannaschia sp.
GCGGTGCATGTCGAGGAACCCCTCGGCCAGCGACATGGCGACCTCCTCGTTGCCGTCCGCCATTTCCTTGCGGTGGCGGGCGACGAAGGCTTCGGGCATGTCGCCGTGCAGCTTCGCGATCTCCGCCTCCAGCTTGCGGGCGGTTTGCCGGGCGACGTCGCGCTGGCTCTCGATGGTCTCGAACGCCGTGACTGAGGCCCGCTCCTTGCGCCACATGGTGACGAAGGGCCAGCCGACCACCGCCAGCAACAGGGTCACCGCCCCCAGCAGCGATGTCGCCTGCGTGATCGTCGACGCGCCGCGAAGCTCTGCAAGAAAGGCGATGATCTGGTCGATGACTGCGGTCATTCGTCGGCCCCCGGCGCGGTTCTCCGGCCAGATTATGCACGCGGGCCGAGGTGCGGCAACGCCGGGTTTTAGGCCCTTTGCACAGAAGTCCGTGATTCGCAGCTTTCTGTGCATTTTTTAGGTATGACGTAGATCATCCGTAGATCACCCGTGGATCACCCCCGTTGCGGAGCGCCGAAACTCCCCCCTTGCACCCTTCGGTCCCCGGCGCTATCTGCGGCCCGGTAGTGCGCTGGTAGCTCAGTTGGATAGAGTACTTGACTACGAATCAAGGGGTCGGGGGTTCGAATCCTCCCCAGCGCGCCATTTCCCCAAAACCGACCTGACCTTGCGGTATCCCGTTCGCTGCTGTCTTGTTGCGATCCGGATGCCACTGGAAACACTGGTTTTTGCGCGACGCGATGTGCGCCGTGATCCGGTCCGCGTCAGTACGCGGCGGGATCGGTGACCCATTTCGCAAGGTCCGCATGGGTCGGAAACCACACGTCGCCCTTCGCGCGGGCATGGTCGATCAACTGGTCCAGGATCCAGATGCGGGATCGGTAACCGATCACGAACGGATGCATGACAAGCTGACACAGGCCGCCATCCGCATAAGCCCCGTCGAACTCTCGACGAAAAATCTCGAACACCGCCTCCGGCGACGTCCAGGGTCGTGTCGGCGGCTCGCGGTTGAAGAGCAAATAGACGGCATCGTCGCGGACCCAATCGACCGGGATCTCGACCACACCAGTCGGTTTGCCATCGGCAAGAAGCTCATAGCAACTGTCGTCGGCCATCATCGAACTGTCATACATGAAGCCTGCTTCGGCCACGAGTTCGATGGTGTGCGCGCTCAGATCCCAGTTGGCGGCGCGATGGCCGATGGGTTCCTGCCCGGTCATGTCCCGCAGCGCATCGCGCGCGCGCAGCATGAGATCCTTCTCGATCTCGCGCGTGAGACGCGAGGTATTCTCGTGGATCCAGCCATGCACCCCGATCTCATGACCGGCGTCCGTGATCGGTCTGAGCGCGACGGGATCCAGCAATCCCGCGACCGCCGGGACAAAGAAGGTGGCGGCCACGTCGTGGCGGGCAAGCGTCTGGAGAACCCGGGGAACGCCTGTGCGGCGGCCGAATTCGCCCCAGGCGATCCGTCCGATCGCGGCGCGGCCTGTCCCCAACTCGAATGTCTCGTGATCGCAGTCGAACGAAAGCGCGAAGGCGCATTTCGCGCCGTGCGGCCAGCGTACGGGTTTGAGCGGCTTGCCCGCGCGGACGCGGTTGACGTCCGCGCGCCACTCGGCCTCGGGTGTGTCCCATGGCCGGTCGGCGTTCACGACCCCAGAACCTCGTGAAGGGCATCCTTCAAGGCGTCCGCTACGATATCTATTTCATCCCGCGTGATCGACAGCGGCGGGGCGAAGCCCATGATGTCCCCCTCCGGCATCGCACGGGAGATGACGCCGCGCCTCAGCATGGCCTCTGCCACCTTCGGGGCCACGCTCATCGTGGGGAAGAACTTGCGGGACGCAGGATCGTCCATCAACTCGACCGCGGCCAGCAGGCCGTCTCCCCTGACCTCCGCGACGTTCGGGTGATCGCCGACGGCCTGTGAGAGCCGTTGTTTGAGGTAGGGGGCGTTCTGTGCGGCCAGCCCGACCAGCCCGAGATCGTCTATCAGCGTCAGGTTCGCGATTCCCGCCGCCGCCGAGACGGGATGGGCCGAATAGGTCCAGCCGTGGCACAGCACACCGTGATCGTCTGTGCCCTGGCTGAGCACGTCGAACACCCGGTTCGACAGGATCGAGCCCGACATGGGTGCATAGGCGGAGGTCAGCCCCTTGGCGATCGTCATGAAGTCCGGTCTTAGCCCGTAGTAGGTCGATCCGAACATCTCGCCCATGCGCCCGAATCCGGTCACCACCTCATCGGCGATCAGGAGGATGTGGTGGCGGTCGAGAACCTCCTGGACCCGCGCCCAATAGCCTTCGGGCGGGGGCAGGATACCGCCCGTGCCCATGATCGGCTCGCCGATGAAGGCGGCGATCGTATCGGGGCCTTCGCGCTCGATCATGTCTTCCAACGACGTGATGAGATGGTCGAGATAATCCGCTTCCGACATGTCGGGGTCGGGCCGCCGCAGGTAGTGCGGCGTCTCGGTGTGCAAGAACCCCGGCAGGGGCAAGTGGAACCGTGCGTGGTATCCCGCAAGGCCCGTCAGCGAACCCGACACAAGGCCCGATCCGTGATAGCCGCGCCAGCGGCTGATGATCTTCTTCTTTTCGGGTGCGCCGCGCAGAATGTGATAATGCCAGGCGAATTTCACGTTGCTTTCGTTCGCATCCGATCCCGACAAGCCGAAATAGACGCGCGCCATGTGATCGGGCGCGCGGTCCATGATCATCTTCGACAGGCGGATCGCCGGTTCGTTTGCCTGTCCCGCGAAGGAATGAAAAAACGCCAGCTCATGCGCTTGTTTGGACATCGCATCGGCGATCTCCGTGCGCCCGTATCCTGCGTTCACGCAATAAAGCGCGGCGAAGGCGTCCAGCATCCGATTGCCGTCGCGGTCGGAGATGTAGACGCCGTCGCCGCCGGTCATGATCCGTCCCGGCGTATCGCCACGGGCGTGCTTGGCGACATGGGTCGTGGGATGCATGAGGTTGTCGCGATCCCAGGCCGCGAGTTCATCGTTTATGGGGGCGTCGAGCGTCATATCACAGACTCCAATCGGGTGTTCGCGATGAATTCCGGCACGCTCGCCTGGTTGGGCAAAGCGAGGATGAAGGCGACCATACTCGCAACCGTCTCGGGTGTCAGCCGGTCGGCCTTGGGTGTCACCCCGGGCAGGTTCGCGATCAGGTCGGTGTCGATTGCGCCGGGGCAGAGGGCAGTCGCGCGGACACCATCATCCCAACCGGCCTGACGCACCGCCTGCGTCATCGCCAGCAGCGCATGTTTGGTCATCGCGTAGCCGACCGAAGTTCCCTGCCTGAACCGCTTGGCGTCCGTCGAGGCGATGTTCACGACGCGACCTGTGCCACTGGCCTTCAGGTGGGGCAGGGCGGCCCGGATCAGGCGGAAGGGGGCCTTCACGTTGATCGCCCAGAGATCGTCGAGATCGTCCTCGGTGCCCCGCTCGAAATCGACCATGCGCAGGATGCCTGCGTTGTTGACCAAAGCATCGAGGTGTCCGAAGCGGTCGACCGTCGACGCGACCCATGCGTCACCGCCGGCGGGGTCGGTTGCGTCGAAATGGCAGACGTGCATCCGGTCGGGGTCCGCGTCGAACCGATGTGCCTGCGTGACATCCCGAAGCCCCAACGAAACGGACCAGCCATCGGACAGCAGCTTGTCCGTAATGGCCGCCCCAAGCCCCCGCCCGGCGCCGGATATCATCGCCACGCGTGCCATCAGAACAGGCCCTGATACACGCCACCGTCGTTCACGATATTCTGGCCGGACAGGAAACCCGCCTGCGCCGAGCAGAGGAATGCGATCAGGTCGCCGCATTCCTTCGGGTCGGCGAAGCGACCGGCGGGACAGGTCTCCAGCCGGTTCTGGACGATCGCCTCATAGGTGGTGTTGCCGCGCTTGGCATGGCCGTGCAGGTTGGTATGCAGCGCGTCCGTGTCGAAGAGGCCGGGGCAGACGGTGTTGATCGTCACGTTGTGCCCGATCAGGTCGCGCACCATCGCCGCCGTCGCACCCGACAGGGCGAGACGCGCGGCGTGGCTGTGGGCGAACCCCTGCTGAGGAAACTTGATGAAGCTGACCGACATGTTGACGATGCGACCGAATTTCCGGGCCTTCATGCCAGGTGCCACGGCCTGCATCATTTCCACGGACGACAGGAAATGTGCCTCCAGCCAGTAGCGCCAATCCTCGGGAGAGATATCCTCCCACGGGGTGGGCACCTGACGGACACCGGGGTTGGAACACAGGATATCGACGTCGCCGGCCGCAGCGAGGATGGCGGTACGTCCTTCGGTGGTCGTGAAATCGGCGGCGACGGTTGTGATGTCCACGCCCGTCTCATCCCGGATCGTGTCGGCCGCTTCGCCGAGGGCCTCCGCGCTTCGGGCATTCATGGTCACATGCACGCCTTCGCCCGCAAGCGACCGCGCGGTGGCATAGCCGAGACCACGGCTCGCGGCCGTCACGATCGCGCGTTTGCCTGTCAGTCCAAGATCCATTCGGGCGTCCCTTCGGTCTGCTGCGTTTGCTTCGGCGCGGTCAGCCCTGCCAGTTTCTCGAAGCCCTGGATCAGGCCCGCCAGCGCGGGTCCGGACAGGTCGCGGTAGGGTGGCCGCATCCGACCGCCACCCGGCATGTCGAACCGGTTCATCACCGCTTTCGTCGCCGGATAAAGCGTGCGCCCCCCCGTCGTGAAGAGGTCGGTGAGCGCGATGCCGGTCCGCTGCAGGGCCCAGGCAGCATCCATGTCACCGGCCCGGGTCTTGTGCCACAGATCGAGACACCCCTTGGCCCAGACGTTCGGAAAACAGTCGATCAGACCGTCGGCTCCGGCAAGCGTGGCGGGGACGCCGAACATCGATGACGGCCCGCAGAAGACGCGGATCCTGTCCCTCACGGCGTTGAGGGTCGCCTGGAAGGTACTCCAGTCGCCACTGGACTCCTTGATCGCTACGACCTTGTCGAGATCCGCGAGGCGGTGCGCGAGGGCCGGGCTGATCGCGTTCCCTGCATTGCCGGGAATGTTGTAGAGCACGATCGGGAGGGCCGAGCGGTTCGAGATCGCCTCGAAATGTGCGATCATCTCCGCATCGGTCACGCGCGCGAAATAGGGTGGCATGACCAGCACGCCATCCGCGCCCGCGTCCTTGGCGGCGAAGATCTGATCGACGATTTCGTCCTCGCGGATGCTACCCGTTCCGACGATCGCGGGGCCGCGGCCCTTGCAGGCCTCGACCGCAAGCCGTGCCACCCGCGCACGCTCGTCAAGCGTCATGGCCCAGAATTCGCCGGTGCAGCCCGAGACGATCATCCCCGTCGCGCCCGCGTCGAAAAGCCGGGTGACGTTATCGACGAAGCCTTCTTCGTCGATGCTCAGATCGGCGCTGAAGGGGGTCGTGATGGCGGGCATCGGCCCTGACCAATCGATAGAATTGCGGTTCAAGTTGTCGCCTCCTCAAGCGTCGCGCGGTATTCTGCCGATCCGTCGGCTTTGGCCATGGGCCGGTTCAATCGTTGGCCGGTGGGGCCTTCGGCAAAGAAATGCGCCTGCGCCCCGTCGATGCCGATCTGCACTGTCGCGCCTGTTTTCCAGACCTGATCGGGGGGCGTGCGACCTGTCATGCGCATGCCGTCCCCGACCCGGATCACGACGATGTTTTCATGCCCGGTGCGCTCCACGAGCTGGACGACCCCGCCGATCGGCCCCGACCCGATGACAAGGCCCTCCGGCCTGACGCCCATCGCTGCCGGTCCGGGTCGCGCGGCGGGGCCGAGGGTCCCGGCGGCCACCGAAAGCCCCGATGCGTCGAAGTGCCAGCGCCCGTCTTCCTGCCGCAGCGCGCCATCGACGATGTTCATGCCGGGCGTTCCGATGAAACCGGCCACGAACCGATTTGCGGGTTCACGGTACACATCCTGGGGCGGCGCGAATTGTTGCAGCTTGCCCCCTTCCATCACGGCGATCCGGTCGGACATGGTCATCGCCTCAAGCTGATCGTGGGTGACGTAGACCATCGTGCGGCCAAGCCTCTGGTGCAACTCGATCAACTCGGCGCGCATGTAGCCGCGCAGTTTGGCGTCGAGGTTCGAGAGCGGCTCGTCCAGCAGAAAGACCTTCGGGTCGCGCACCAGCGCCCGGCCCAGGGCGACACGTTGTTGCTGCCCCCCCGACAATTCCTTCGGCTTGCGGTGCAGCAACGGGGTCAATTGCAGCATCTCGGCGGTCCTCGCGACCAGTTCGGCGCGCTCCGCCTTCGGCACGCGCCGCTTTTTCAGGGGATAAGCGATGTTCTGGCCGACCGTCATGTGCGGGTAGAGCGCGTAGGATTGAAACACCATCGCGATATCCCGTTGACCGGGCGGCACATCGTTGACGATGCGGTCCCCGATCCGGATCTCGCCGCCGGTCGGGAATTCCAGCCCGGCGAGCATCCGCAAGGTCGTCGTCTTGCCGCATCCCGATGGGCCCAGCAGCGAGATGAACTCTCCCTGTCTGATAGCGAGGTCCAGACCCTCCACCGCCGTGAAGAGGCCGAATTGCTTGTTCACATTCGACAGAACGACATCGGCCACCAATTATCCTTTCACGCCGCCGGCACCGAAGCCGCGGGTCAGATAGCTTTGCAGGAAGGCGAAGACGATGATCAACGGCACGCTCATCATGACGGACGCCGCCATCAGAAGCGACCATTCGATATTGAACGAGGAGATCAGCATGTTCATGACGCCGGTCGTCAAGGGGCGTGCCTCGTCGGAATTCACCAGCACCAGCGCATAAAGATACTCGTTCCACGACAGGATGAAGGTGAACAGGGCGGTTGAGATTATGCCGGGCAGAAGCTGCGGCAGGATGATGTCTCTGAACGCCCCGAGACGCGACGCCCCGTCGACCAAAGCCGCCGACTCAAGATCCTCGGGAATGCCCGCCATGAAGGATCTCAGGAGCCAAAGGGCATAGGGCAAGGCGAAGGTCGTGTAGGCGATGACCAGAGAGGTGATCGTGTTGGACAGACCAAGCTGCACCAGCATCAGGTAGAGCGGCAGGATCAGGACGACGGAGGGCAGCAAATATGTGAAGAGCACGAGAAAGGCGAGGGATTCACGACCTCGGTACCGGAACCGAACAAGGCTGTAGGCCCCGAGGGTCGCGATGGTGACAACGACGATCGTGGTCGTCGTCGACAGGATGACCGAGTTCCGGAAGTAGGTGAGAAAGTTCGTCTGGCTGAGCAGCTTCCAGTAGTGCTCGAACGTCCATGTCTCGGGCAGGATCGTCGGCGGCCTGCGGAACAGCTCGAATTGCGGCTTGACCGAGGTGACCAGCATCCAGAACAGCGGGAAGGCCACGATCAGCACGATAGACCAGGCGAACAGATTGAAGGCGATCTTGCGCGGCATCACGATCCTTCCGTCCGGGTTCGGCGAATGTAGAGGATCATGAACGCCAGCATGATGAGCATCATGATCACCGCATAGGCGGAAGCCATGCCCATCTGGTTGAGTGCGAAAGCCTCCTTGTAGACCACCAGCGGCAGGGTCTGTGTCGAGGTGACGGGCCCACCGCCGGTCAACAGGAAGATGAGATCGAATTCCTTGAAGTCCCAGATCGCGCGCAACATGATGATGACGACAAGGACCTCTCGAAGTTGCGGCAGCGTGACGTCGAAGAAACGTGCGATCGGGCCCGCGCCGTCAATCCGGGCGGCCTCGTAAAGCTGATCCGGGATCGATTGAAGCCGGGCCAGCACGGCGATGACGACGAATGGAAAGTATTTCCACGCGCCCACGAGGATGACCGAGATCATCGCATTCGGCATCGAGCCCAGGTAGTCGATCGGAAACTCGATCAGCCCCGCGCGCATCATCAGGTGGTTCAGGATGCCATAGAGATCGTTGAACAGCCACTTCCAGACCAGAACAGCCACGACGGTCGAGATGAAATAGGGAAACAGGATCAGCGACCGCGCAAGGCTGCGGAACCAGATGTTCTGGTGCAGCACCAGCGCCATGCCGACCCCGAAGACGATCTGGAGGGTCAGGGTGCCGACCGTCCAGATTAGGTTGGCACGAAGCGACGTCCAGAATTCGCCCTTGGCGAGAAGGGTCCGGTAATTGTCGAGGCCGACCCAGCTTCCCTCCAGCGTCGGCGTGAAGATCTGGAACAACGACAGATAGATCGCGGAGATCAACGGGTAGACGATCACCGCGCAGAACACGAGGACTGTCGGAGCGATCAGCATGAGACCCAGCAGGGCATACGGTCGCTCGAGCAAGGTCAGTTTGTTCTGTGCCATGTTGCCGTTCCGGGGAGGGGCCGCTGCCGCGAGCGGCGGCGGCCCCTTCCGCAAGCCTTACCCGTTCATGATGTCTTCGATGGCCCTGGTGGTCTCGCCGATCACCTGATCGGCGTTCTCACCGTTCAGGACGACACGCTGCACCATTTCCGCGATCACGCCGGACCCGACGACCTCGCCCGCCTTCTCGTTGGACGGATGGTTGGCGCTTTCGTAGCCGAGGTTGAAACCGCCTGCCGCCGCTTGAGACATCAATTCGACCTCTCCGGGGTATTTCTGGATGATCGGGTTGGCCTGATACGCGGGGTTCTCGTTGATCGATTTCAGCACAGGCAAGACGTGACCCGGTGCTGCATGAAGTTGCTGGATGTATCCGTCCGGATCGAACAGCGACGCGGCGAAAGCCTTGGCCATGTCGATGTTTCGGGACTGCTTGGGGATAAAGACGCTCGGGAAGTCGTTGAACGTCCAGAACGGGATATCGGCCGACTTCGTGGGATAGGGTACGCAGGTGATGCTGTCGGCGATCGGCGGGTTCTGCTCGTTCACGTTGCCAAGGACGCGCCCGGTGTAGATGCCGGTGGCGGTGGCACCGGATACGAATGCGGTGATTGCCTCGCCCCAACTGTAGTTGGTCGCACCCGGAGGGCAGAACTCCCGCATCGAGGCATAGAACTCCAGCGCGTCGCGCGTCTCCTGCGTATCGAGGGCCACGTTCAGATCGGTGTCGAACACCTGACCACCCGCCTGATGGATGACGCCGACGAAGATCAGGGTCGTCATCGAATTCTGACCATAGGGAAGCGGTGCGCCGTAGATGCCGCCCGTCTGCATCGCCGCACAGGCGGCCCGCAACTCGTCCCACGTTCTGGGCGCATCGGTGATCCCTGCCGCCTCCATCAGATCCGTGCGGAGCCAAAGCATGTTGGCGGCGGAATTGCCGATCCCCGTGCCGACGTAATTGCCGTCCGCTGCCCTGAAGACGTCGTTTGCACCCTCATAGAAATCGTCGGTTCCGATGGCTTCGATCACGCTGTCGAACGGCTCGACCAGCCCGTTCGCGTAATACGACTGAATCGCGAAGGACGGCAGGTGCGTGACGATGTCGGGCACTTCGCCGGAGGAGAAGGCCGCGGCCAGTTGCGGGGCATACCCCTCGTCCGAGGTGGTCTCGAAAATGACCTCCACGCCGGGGTTGGCCGCCTCGAACGCCGCGATCTGCGACATGTAGGCGGCGACCTGCGCCGGGGCGCCTTGCGGCGACCACCAGCGGATCGTCGTCCCTTGGGCGAAGGCCCGCATCGGCATTGCGGCAGCGGCTGTCGCAGCCGCCATCCCCTGCAATGCGCCACGGCGCGAAATTCCTTGACCGAATGCTGATGGGGTTTTCATGTCCGTCTCCCTGACCGTAAATGTTCGCATAGCGCACGATTGTTCGATATAACACTTGAAAAGTTGAGTCGTGCAAGAAGCTTTTTTCGGCTGACGATCTCTTGTAGCAGCCGTTCCACGTCCGTCAGGGCGTGCGGGGTTTGGGTCTGCATCCGGAAGGCAGTGATGGAACGACGGAATTCACAGGACGAAGGTCCGACTGAAACCAGGCCGGCGAAAGCCGTCGCCTCGGCCGGGCTGATGACGGCCGGTCCGGATCGGATCGAAGAGCAGGATTCCACCGGCATGAATCCGCGCGACTATGTCAGCTCGCTTGCGCGCGGGCTCGAAGTTCTGCGGGCCTTCAATCGCACGGGGCGGAAGATGACGCTCAGCCAGGTCGCCTCCGAGACCGGGAACACCCGTGCCGGTGCCCGCCGGATCCTGCTGACGCTGGTGCACGAAGGCTATGCCGTCGCTGACGGGAAACTGTTCGATCTGACACCTCTCGTTCTTGAACTCGGGCACTCGGTTCTGTCGTCCAAGGGCGTCTGGGAAATCGCCAAGCCTTTCATCGACCATCTGTCGGAAGAGGTCCACGAAAGCGTGTCCGCCGCCGTGCTCGACAATTACGACGTGGTTTACGTCTCCGGCTCGCAATATCACCGGATCATAAGCGTCGGGATTTCCGTCGGTTCCCGCTTTCCGGCGCATTGCACGGCGAATGGACGCGTCCTTCTGGCGGCACAGCCGAAGGAGCGTTGGGAGGCGATGCTGCGGGACATCGACCTCGTAAGGATGACCGACCGGACGGTGACCGACCGGAAGGCGTTCCGCAAGGTCCTCGAAAAGACCCGCGATCAAGGCTGGTCGATGGTGGACCAGGAGCTTGAGATCGGTCTGATGTCCATCTCCGCGCCGCTTCGGACGAGTGCGGGCGCTTTGGTCGGCGCGATCAACGTCGGCGTGCCGACGCTGCGCATGTCACCCGAAGAAATGGTGGCCGAGATCTTGCCCAAACTTCAGACCACGGTCTCGAACATCTCGAAGGCCCTGAAAGGCTGAAGCGTCAGACGGCGAAGCGGGCGGGGCCATAGCGGTCGGTCACGTCCCGGTTCGATTGGCCCAGAATGCAGGCTGCGGCAAGCTTCGCCACAAGGGGCCCGAGGGTATATCCCGCGTCCCCCGGCACAGCCATCACGATCCGGTCGCTGGATGGCAGGGGACCGATGACCGATGCACCGTCGATTGTCGTGTTCATCCCCGCCCATGTCCGAAGGATACGGACATTCCCGATGGTGGGCACGAGCCGTGCCGCCAGCGCGACATTTCCAAGGAGCGATGTTGCCTCGACCGCAGGCACCATGTTCCGTCCCCGGCCCCGTGCCGCCCACCCTCCGCCGATCACGATCTGTCCGGACCGGAACTGTTTGAGAGTAATGGATCTTTCGGCATGTTGCACGAGGTGTTCGATCCTGGCGGAACAGGCCTCGGTGATATTCATGTGCAGCGGTTCCGCGACCGACGGGATCGACACGCCGAACCCGTTCGCAAGCGCGCCGGCCCCCCACGCGGCTGCGACGACGACACGGTCCGCGTGGTAGGTCGCGATCCCGCCGGTCGCCTCGACACGTTTACCGACGGCCAGGCCGTGTATGTGATCGGTTTGGAACGTCACGCCGAGCCGATCCGCAACCGCGCGCAGCCGCAGGTTCGCCGCCAGCGGATTGAGCTTGCCCTCATCATGGCATAACTCCGCTCCGACGATCTGCGGCCCGAGCCACGGCGCGATCCGCTCCAGTGCGGCCCTGTCGAGGATATCGACCGAGATGCCCTTCCGGGCCTCCCGCTCCGCCTTCCTTTCCAGAAACGCGAGTTGCGTGTCGTCCTCGGCCAGCATCAGGCCGCCCTTGCGCACCAATTCCATCGGCCCGTGTTCCGCGTCGAGGCGCACCCATTCCTCGGCCGCCTGACGGTAAAGCGGCAATGCGGCTTCGATATTGGGCACCTGGTCGGGATAGAGCCGCATGAAACGGCTTTGCATCTGAACGTGCAGGCTGCCCGCGTTCGCGCTGGAGCCCGCATTGACCCCGGCATCCACGACGGTGACCCGGGCACCCGCCTGCGCGAGTTCTATCGCAGTGACCTGACCCACGATACCGCCCCCGATGACGAGGATGTCAATCGGGGGCATCCAGCGCCTCCTGCGCCGCGAGGATCGAGGCGATGGCGACCGGCTTGATCGGGACGCGCGGCGCGAAGGTGCTCAGATCCTCGATGGGCTTGCCTGTGGCCTCTGCCACGAGCCGCATCGCAACCGGACCGCAATAACGGCCCTGACAGCGTCCCATACCGACGCGGGTGGCACGTTTCAGCGTGCCGACATGCCCCGGCGTCGCCTCCAGACCGTCAAGAACCTCGCCCAGCGTGATCTCCTCGCACCGACAGACGATCGTCTCGCGGTATTTCGGGTCCGGAGTTTTCGGACCGATGGCATGCATCTTCCAGAGGCTCCTCTGAAACCGGCGATACCGCCGGAGGCGACGTTCTTCGGCGAAAAGATCGTGGGCATCGCCGTATCCGACACGCGCCGCTGCCGCGCGTCCGGCGATCGTGCCCTCGACCCGCGCGGCCGGTGCGCCCCCAAGACCGGCGCAATCGCCGACAGCAAAGATATCCGGCACGCTGGTTTCCATGCGCGCGTCCCGATTGCAACGCAGGTGCCCGGCGTGCGTGTCGTACGTCATCGCGGCCCCAAGCAGGCGCAGGATCTCGTTTTGCGGCTCGAACCCGTCGTTCATGCACAGCACATCGACCGTTTCCGTGATCGTCTCTCCCAAGGGGCCGGCGAACGTCGCACGAAGCCGGTCGCCGTCCTGCTCGATGCTTTGGAGGACCGTTCCATACCGCATGTCGATGCCGATACGCCTGATGTCCCGGATCATGCCCAGCCCCTTCAGGATCAACCCCGGGTCGGCAGCGAAGGCGGTCACGGCGCTTGCCGGGTGCCGCCATGGTGCGGACGCCGCTTCGGCGACCAGCGCCACGT
>JBARXR010000305.1:0-3156 GCA_049647445.1 Jannaschia sp.
GCCCGCTCCAATCCGGCGGGATCCAGCGACGGGGTGGCGGCGGCCTGCGTCTCGACCTTCAGCGACAGCGTGACATTGCCCCGCGCGACGACGCTTGCCAGCATCTCCCGCGCCAGTGGCTCCAGCCCGGCGGGCAGATCGGGCAGGCGAAACCGCAGATCGAGCCCCCGCGCGTTCACCGACCGCAGATCCCAGCGCCGCCCCTCCGCGTCGCGCGCGGCGTATCCCGTCATGGATTTCATCGCCCCCGGACTACAGTGCTTCTTCTGAAAGCTGAACAGGGTTTTGCGCCCATGGTCCGCGCGACAGCCGTCGTTTCGACAGGTTCGTGCATCGCGGCCCAGGCCCGTGCCCGGGAAATCGCGGGGCGTCAGGCACCGGGCTTTGCAGCCGTGATACATTAACCAGAGATGAAGGAAATGCGCGCATTTTGTGGCAAGATGCCTTAGTTATGACACAGGGGAGCGAGTTTCGCCTCATTCCGGTCTGAAAGGATTGGATCGGGGCCGTGGTTCAAGGATTGGTACGATGGCGGGTCTGGATGGTTTCGATGGCGGGCACACCGGCGACGGCGGGGACGTGCACGACATCATGGGTCAGCGCATGATGCGCAAATCACCCCTTCTGGAAGAGGCCTGGCGGTATTGGTCGTCGCTCCGGTCCGGCCGAAACCTCCCCCTGCGGGAAGCACTGGATCCCCGTGCGATGTCGTTCACGCTGGGCCATTCGATGATCCTCGACCGCGTGCGTCCCGGAACCGTTCGCGTCCGGCTCGGCGGTCGTGTGATGAACAGCCTCATGGGGATGGAGGTGCGCGGTCTCCCGGTGCGCGCCTTCTTCGAGGTCGCCCAGCGGGACCGCGCCATCGACCTCGTCGAGGAGGTCTTCGAAGGTCCCTCGACGCTCGAACTCGATCTGCTGAGCCAGACCGACAGCGGCACGACGCATGGACGCATGCTGATCCTGCCCCTGCAGGACAGGTCGGGGATCGTTAGCAAGGCAATCAGCGTCATCGCGCTGGACCGTTTCGACCCGGAACCGCCGCACCGCTTCACCATTCTCAGACAGCGTATCAATCCGCTTGCGCAGCGGCGTGACACGGCCTTCGCACGTCTCGGCGCGGAACGGCTGACCGAGGCCGTCCAGCCGCCGCTCGAAATGGCCGAGGCTGCGGGGGATTATGCGTCAGGCCCGTCCGCACGACCCTATCTGCGGGTCGTCAAGTAACCTGAAGCGCCACGAAATTTTCGAGAAAATCCATTGATATACATGCAGAAAGGGCGCCGTCTGGCGCCCTTTCCTTTCGATCCGGCCAGGTCAGGTATCAGGAGGCGGCGCGCTGCTGCTCCTGCCGCCGTGCGGACAATTCTTCGGCCACGAGGAAGGCCAGTTCCAGCGATTGCGAGGCGTTCAGGCGCGGATCGCAGGCCGTGTGATAGCGGTCCGACAGGTCCTCGTCGGTCACGTCCCGCACGCCGCCGGTGCATTCCGTGACATCCTGCCCGGTCATCTCGAAATGCACGCCGCCGGGGATGGTGCCGTGATCGCGGTGAACGGAAAAGAACTCACGCACTTCGGCCATCACGCTCTCGAAAGGCCGCGTCTTGTACCCGGAGGGTGACTTGATCGTGTTCCCGTGCATCGCGTCGCAGGTCCAGACCACGTTCGCGCCCATCTCCTGCACCTGGCGGATCAGCCGTGGCAGGTGCTCGGCCACCTTGCCCGCACCGAACCGCGCGATCAGGGTCAGGCGACCCATCTCGTTCTCGGGGTTCAGCTTTTCGATCAGCAGCTTCAGGTCACCGACACTCATCGATGGACCGCACTTCAGACCGATGGGATTGAGGACGCCGCGGCAGAACTCCACGTGCGCGCCGTCGGGCTGCCGGGTGCGGTCGCCGATCCAGATCATGTGGCCCGACCCCGCCAGCCAGTTGCCGGTCAGACTGTCCTTGCGGCACAGCGCCTCCTCATATTCGAGCAGCAGCGCCTCGTGCGACGTGTAGAAATCGACCGTCGCAAGCTCTGCGTTGTTCTTCGACGTCAAGCCCGCCGCCGTCATGAAATCCAGCGTGTCCGAAATACGGCCGGCCATGTCACGATACTGTGCCGCGCGGTCCCCCTCGGCAAAGCCCAGCGTCCACTGGTGGACCCGGTGCACATCCGCGAACCCGCCCTTCGAGAACGCGCGCAACAGGTTCAGCGTCGCTGCCGCCTGCGTATAGGCCTGCAACATCTTCGTCGGGTCGGGGATGCGGGATTCGGGCGTGAAATCCAGCTCGTTGATGATGTCGCCGCGATAGCTGGGCAACTCCACCCCGTCCTTCACCTCGGTCGGGGCGGACCGGGGCTTGGCGAATTGACCGGCCATGCGACCGACCTTGACGACGGGAACCTTGGCCCCGAACGTCAGGACCATGGCCATCTGCAACATCACCTTGAAGGTGTCGCGGATCGTGTCGGCCGAGAATTCGGCGAAGCTTTCGGCGCAATCACCGCCCTGCAACAGGAAGGCCTCGCCGCGACCCGCTGCGGCCAGTTCGGCCTTCAGCGTGCGTGCCTCGCCCGCAAAAACGAGCGGTGGATATTTGGTCAACTGGGCCTCGACGGCGTTCAATGCAGACACGTCGAGATAATCGGGCATCTGCACCCGCGGCAGGTTGCGCCAGTCGGCCTTGGTCCACTTGGTCATCGCTCGTCCCTCCCTTGGCGGAAAACAGGCGTCCTATAGGCGACAGGCCGGACCGAGGAAAGACCGGAACGGTCCCCGGGGGTCCGGACCGGACGACGGAACACCGCGCGCGATGCGTGAAATCGCCCGGCACGGACCCGGACGGACCCCCGTCAGCCGGCAAGTGGCGAATCGTTTCGCCGCACCCCGGCGCAGCCACGCCGGCAGGCGATCGCCGTCGACGCGGCGCGAACGGATTCGCTTGATCCCGCGCCGCGATTGAGGTCTCCCGTTCGGAACGTGTCCCAAAGGGACCGACCAGCAAGGGTATCTTCCATGACGGAGCGCGAGGACAGGGCAGTCACGGTCGGCGAGGCGGCGGACCGCCCGCGATCCATCGACATTCCCGCTCCCGCGAAACCGTCGCACTACGTCTTTCTGCTGCTCGACCGGTTCACGCTCCTGTGCCTTGCAAGCGCCATCGA
>JBARXR010000306.1:0-4828 GCA_049647445.1 Jannaschia sp.
GGTCGCGCAGACCGATGGCAATGCCGTGGAAGGTGAAGGCCAGCGCCCCGAACGTCTCGTGGAACTTCAGGCCGTGATAGGCGGGCTCGGCCGCGGACAGCGAGGGGAACTTGTCGGATGCGGACCAGTCGAACTTGCCCGAGTCGACGACGCACCCGCCGGTGACGGTGCCGTTGCCGGTCAGATACTTCGTGGTGGAATGCACCACCAGCGTCGCACCATGTTCGATGGGCCGCACGAGAAAGGGCGTGGCCGAGGTATTGTCGATGATCAGCGGCAGGCCCGCTGCATCGGCCACGTCGGCGATGGCGCGCACGTCCATGATCCAGCCGCCGGGATTGGCGATGACTTCACCAAAGACCGCGCGGGTGTTGTCGTCGATGGCCGCTGCGACCGCCTTCGGGTCATCGAAGTCGACGAACTTGGCGGACCAGCCGAAGCGCTTGATGGTCTGGCTGAACTGCGTGACCGTGCCGCCGTAGAGGCGCGTGGAGGCGACGATGTTGCATCCGGGTTGCATCAGCGGGAAGAGCGCCATGATCTGGGCCGCGTGCCCGGAGGAGCAGCAGACCGCGCCGACGCCGCCCTCCAACGTGGCGATGCGTTCCTGCAGGACTGCGACGGTCGGGTTGGTCAGGCGGCTGTAGATGAAGCCCACTTCCTGAAGGTTGAACAGCGCGGCGGCATGTTCGGCGTCGCGGAACACGTAGGCAGTCGTCTGATAGATCGGCGTCTGGCGTGCGCCGGTCGCCGGGTCGGGGCGGGCACCTGCATGAATCTGCAGCGTGTCGAAGCCATACTGGCGGGTCTCGGACATTGGTCTCTCCCTCATTCTGTCGCACCCGAGGATACAGGCCATGCGCGGAACCGGCCAGTGGCTTTCGGACCGGCCGTTCCCCCCTCCACCGATCCGCTCACGGCCCCGAGGCGACGCGCTGCCGCCTTGACCGCCCCTGCGGGCGGTGTAGGGAAGAGGGAAGGACCGCGCGGAGGACCAGACATGGCCGGATTGCTCAAACGACTGGTGAGTTGGTGGGATGGACAGTCCATCGGCACGCAACTGTTCACGGCGCGCAACGGCACACGGGTCGGCGAGGATGCGGAAGGAAATGTATTCTACCGCAACGCCGACTCAAGCCGACGTTGGGTCATCTACAATGGGCAGAACGACAGCACGCGCGTCGGCCCCGAGTGGTTTGGCTGGCTGCACCACACCTATGCAAAGCCCCCGACCGAAGAGCCGATGGCGCACAAGAGCTGGGAAAAGCCGCATAAGCCGAACCTGACCGGGACCGATGGCGCTTTCCTGCGACCGGGCTCGTTGCGCCGAACGGATGTGAAGCCAGCCAGCGACTACGAGGCTTGGAGCCCGGAGTAATGGTGCGCGGCGTTTCCGCCTTTGCGGTCTGCGCGGCGCTGCTGACAGGCTCCGCCGTCGCACAGCAGGCGGCAGTCCGGACGGCGCTTGGCACCGGTGCGGTTCTGCGCACTCTCGACAAGACTTCGGGCGAGGTCATCGATGTCGAAATGGAGGTCGGCCAGACGATGGCCTATGGCCCGCTTCAGGTCACCCTGCATGAGTGTCGCTTTCCGGCCAACAACCCCGCAGGCGATGCGTTCGGGTTGTTGCAGGTCGTGGACGCACGCGAGGTCAGGGAGTTGTTCGCCGGCTGGATGGTCGCTTCGTCGCCTGCGCTCAACGCTCTCGAACATCGCCGGTACGACGTGTGGGTCTTGCGCTGCCTTACCGACCTCGACTGATACCGCGCAACTGGACCAAAACGTCCTCGGGTTCTGGGACGGAAAGCGGCAGGCGTGCATTTCCGGACAAGGCCATTCGCAAACGCGCGTGATAGGTATCGCGGCTTATTTCGATCCCCCCGAGCGAGGCGAGATGGTCGGTCAGGAACTGCGTGTCGAAGAGGTGGAACCCGCCGGTGCGCAGCATCGAGACCGCATAAGCCAGTGCCACCTTGGAGGCATCCCGGCGACGCGAGAACATCGACTCACCGAAGAAGGCGGCGCCCATCGCCACGCCATATAGGCCTCCGGCAAGCTCCTCCCCGTCCCAGACCTCGAAGGAATGGGCAAATCCGAGGCGATGCAACTGGCTGTAGAGACGTGCAATCGGCCCGCTGATCCATGTCTCGTCTCGATCGGCACACCCGTCGACCACCGCGTCGAACCGCTCATCGCTGGTCACGAGGAACCGACGTTGGCGGATTGTCTTCGCTAGACTTTGGGACAGGTGGAAGCCGTCGAGCGGGACGACACCGCGCAGTTTCGGATCGACCCAGAAGACCTCAGGATCGTCGCGGCCCTCAGCCATGGGAAATACGCCGCTGGCATAGGCCATCAACAGGGTCTCGGCGGTAAGGTCGGGCGTGTCGCGCGGCATGGCCCCAGACTAGGCGCTCGCGCAGGTCCTGAAAAGAGGCGGATAGTCGGCCCGATGCCGCCGACGTCAGCAGTCCTTGGCGACCCGGACCGCCTCGGCGGCGGCAAGACGCAGGTTGCCTCGTGCCGCGCTGCTGGCGGCAAGGTCGCTGCCGATGGCACGGGTGATGTCGCCGATCGGACCCGGAAGCAGGGCGCCCCCGACGTTGGCGATGCGGCGACTGGTCCCGGGCGGCGTGTCATCCCGCGCCTGCAATGCGGCGACGGTCGCGGCAAGTGTGCGGCACTCCTGACCGACGAATCGCTCCACGTGGCCGTCGAATTCCTCGGCGTCCGTGTCACTGCGGAACAGGTCTTCGCCCTTCGGCACGCCCAGAAGTTCCGCTTGCGACGGCCCCTGCACCTCCGGCGGAAGATCCTCTCCGCAGGCTGCAACCAGAAGCAGGAGCATGAGGATCAGAGGTTTGTTTCGAGCCATTTTTCCAACCAGTGGATCGTGTAGTCGCCGGCCTGAACCGCCGGTTCCTGCAACAGCGCGCGGAACAGCGGGATCGTCGTGTCCACGCCGTCCACGATCAGTTCTCCGAGGGACCGGCTGAGGCGCGCGAGCGCCTCGTCACGGTCACGGCCGTGGACGATCAGCTTGCCGACAAGCGAGTCGTAATAGGGCGGAATGCGGTAGCCGTCATAGAGCGCGCTGTCCATGCGCACGCCCAAACCGCCGGGCGCGTGATATTGGGTTATCCGGCCCGGCGAGGGCGAGAAGTCGGGCAATTTCTCGGCGTTTATCCGCACTTCGATCGCATGGCCGTTGATCTTGAGGTCCTCCTGACGAAACGACATCGGCAAGCCCGCCGCGACCCTGATCTGTTCGCGCACAAGGTCCACCCCGAAGATGGCTTCGGTAACTGGGTGCTCCACCTGGAGGCGGGTGTTCATCTCGATGAAGAAGAAGTCTCCATTCTCGTAAAGGAACTCGATCGTGCCAGCCCCGGCGTAGTTGATCTTGGCGACCGCGTCGGAACACGTCTTGCCGATCATCGCGCGCTGTTCAGCAGTGATCGCCGGGCCGGGTGCCTCCTCGAAAACCTTCTGGTGACGCCGCTGAAGCGAGCAATCCCGTTCACCCAGATGAACGGCCCGGCCCTTGCCATCGCCGAAGACCTGCACCTCGATGTGACGGGGGGTTCCGAGATATTTCTCGATGTAGACCTCGTCGTTGCCGAACGCCGCCTTCGATTCCGACCGGGCGGTCCGAAACGCGGTCTCGAGATCGGCGGCGGTCCGGGCCAGTTTCATGCCCCGCCCACCGCCGCCCGCGGTCGCCTTGATAATGACGGGGTATCCCATTTGTTCGGCAACCTGCCGCGCATCTTCCACGGTCGGCACACCACCGTCCGAGCCGGGGACGCACGGCACACCGAGGGCCTTCATGGTATCCTTGGCCGTGATCTTGTCGCCCATGATGCGGATATGCTCTGCCGTGGGGCCGATGAAGGTTATGCCGTGGTCTTCCAGCACCTGCACGAAAGCTGCGTTTTCCGACAGGAACCCATAGCCTGGGTGGATCGCCTCCGCGCCGGTGATCTCGCAGGCCGAGATTATGGCCGGGATCGACAGGTAGGACTGGGTGCTGGGGGCCGGGCCGATGCAGATAGACTCGTCCGCCATGCGCACATGCATCGCATCCGCGTCGGCCGTCGAGTGAACGGCAACCGTCGCCACACCCATCTCACGCGCTGCGCGGACCACGCGCAGGGCGATTTCACCGCGATTGGCGATCAGGATCTTTTTGAACATTGCCCTACCCCAGGATGACCAGGGGGGCACCGAATTCGACGGGCGCGCCGTCTTCGATCAGGATCCGCTTGACCTTGCCCGACCGGGGACTGGGGATCTGGTTCATTGTCTTCATCGCTTCGACGATCAGCAGTGTCTGACCTTCCGAGACGGTATCGCCGACCTTGATGAAAACAGCGGCGCCCGGTTCCGGGGACAGATAGGCTGTGCCGACCATGGGCGAGGTCACGGCGCCGGGGTCCTGTGCGGGATCTGCCGGGACGGCGCTGACGGCCTGAGCCGACGCGGGCGCAGCGGCCGGCGCCGCATAGTGGAGCGGCGCGGATGCCGCAGGCAGGGCGATGGGCTGGCGCGAGACACGGACATTCAGGCTGTCGTCGTCGCCGTATTCGCGCATGACTTCCAATTCGGTCAGGTCGTTTTCCCGCAGAAGTTCCGCCAAAGCCTTGATGAAGGCGACGTCGCTTTCGTGATTTTGGGTCATGCCGTCCTCGTTTTCGTGTCTGCGCGGGCTTAGCGCAGGCGGACAGCGAGGGAAAGGACTTCGACGGGGCGGCCTTGTCCGGCCCGGACGAGCGAGGCTGCTTTGTCGCGGGTCGAACGCCTTGGGATGCGCCGCCGACCCCGGTTT
>JBARXR010000307.1:0-2444 GCA_049647445.1 Jannaschia sp.
GCGTCAGACCCTTCGGCGACGGATGAGAGATCGAAGCCGCCCCTGTCGAGAATATCGACCGCCTCACCGTCAACCGTCACGAGGCCCACCGTTGCCAGCGTGCCATCGTTGTCGGCCAGCGTCACGCGCGCGTTTGCCTGTGCGTCCGGCGCATCTTGGGCGGTGCCCGACGCCTTCGAGCCGACGATGGCATTCGTATGTGCGTTCGCGAAGATGTCTGGCGTAGTGCCCTCGTTCGCATCCCCGGCGGAGTGGGCGAGGTCGGTGAACCGCTTGACGGTGTTGGCGTTCTCGGAGGCGAAGTCCGAGGGGAAATACACCAGATCGACGCCGTCCAACGACGCGGCCCGCACCGCGTCGATGGCAGTGTTGACGTCGACCCCGACATTCGCATCATCGGCCATCGTGGCGGCCGCTGCGAAGGTCGCGCCGGTATCGGTCAGCATGCCGGTGGTCGCGCCCCTCGCGCGAGGCTGACGAGGCGCAGTTTCCGCATCGCTTTTGTCAAATGGTTGCCGTTGACAGTCGGTTTGCGAAGAGACGGGAATGGCCGGGCGAAGAGTTTCCCGATCCCGAAATTTTCCGGAAGGGCTTCGGTGGGGTGCGGGCGGGGAGGCCCGTCCGCACCCGATCTTCAGAAGCCGTAAGTGACCTTGAGGCCGAGCGTGCCCAGATTGACGTCCGCGGGGGCGCCCGCCCCGGCCGCGCCGGACACTTCACCGAAGCGGTAATGCATGTATTCCGCACCGAGGTTGATCCGGTCGGTGACCTTCAGGTCGATGCCTGCTCCGACGGTCAGGGCGTTGTCGTGTTCGTCGATACCTGCGCCGTTGAAGTCTGCCCGGGCAAGACCGACGGTGCCGTAGACCATCGATTCACCGAGGTCATAGCCGACACGTGCCGCCGCGCGCAGACCGAAATCCACGCCGAGGTTTGCGCCGACCGGACCCAGATCGCCGGTCACGTCGAAGATCGCGATCTCGCCGCCGTAGACGATGCTGCCCGACTGGACCTGATGGCCCGCGGCGACCGAAAACCCGGTGGAGATGTCGCTGACCGAAACGGTCGGTCCAGCGGCGCTGGAGGAAGAGGCGGTGCGGCCGAAGCCGAGGCTGCCGGAGACGTAGGAGCCGGACCAGTTGCCGGTCGGGCCACCATAGCCACCATAGCCGTCCTGGGCCGCGAGGGGGGCTGCGGACAGCAAAAGAAGGGCGGCGGGAAGAAGAATGCGCATGTTCGGGGTGCCTGTTGTTTTTATTGGCTGCTCTGGAATTCGGTCTAATCCGTCAGCCGGTCGCCGTGAAGGGAATTTGACCGGTCGAGCGTCGTCTGTGCCAATGTGAGTCGCGGCGGTCACAGGGGGGTCGCGGCGAGTCCGTGGATATGGCACGGGGGCGACATGGAACGCACACGCTGGGACCTTGTCGCCCTGATCTTTGCCGCAGGCCTTTTGGCGGCGGCGCAATTCGGGAAAATTTCCCTGACGCTGCCGCTCGTGGCGGAGGCCTTCGGACGTTCGGTCGCGGGCGTGTCGGTCCTTGTGTCGCTGGTCGGGATCATGGGGCTGACGCTTGGGGTCATGGCCGGCGGGATCGCGGCGGCGTTCGGGCCGGGGCGGACGCTTCTGGCCGGACTGCTGCTGGCGGGGGCTGCGTCGCTGGTGCAGGCGACCCTGCCACCCTTCGCCTGGTTCGCCCTGTCGCGCGGGATCGAGGGGCTGGCGCATCTGGCGCTGGTCGTGGCGGGTCCGCCCCTGATGGCGGCGGCCGCGACGGACCGGACACGACCGTTGGTCATGGGGCTCTGGGCAGTGTTCTTCGGCGCCTCGCTGGCCATTTCGTCCGTGACGTTTCCATTGGTGTTGACGGCGGGTGGCCTGCCTTTGCTGTTCGCGCTGCACGGGGTGGCGATGTGGGTGCTGGCGGGGGCCTTGTGGCGACGGGTGCCGCGGGTGCCGCGCACGGACATCTCGCTGGCGTTCGTCCGGACCCATCGGGACATCTATGGCCGCCTGCGGTCCGTTGCGCCGGGGCTGGGCTTCTGTTGCTATACCTTCCTGTTCATCGCGGCGGTCGCCGTCCTGCCGCCCGCCCTCGGGCGGCCCGGACTGGCGCTGACCCTGCCGCTGGTGACGCTGGCGACAACCCTTGCCGGGGGCGCGCTGTGCCGGTGGTTCGCGCCGCATCACGTGGCGGGATTCGGATACGTTGGAACCGCGGTCGGACTGGCGGCCGAGGCGATGGGCGTGCCGCTGGGTGTCGAGGTCTCGTTCGGGTTCATGGGCCTGATCCCGGGCGCAAGCTTCGCCGCCATTCCGGCGCTGAATGCAACACCGGGAAACCGCGCGCGGGCCACGGGGGCGATCGCGCAACTGGGAAATCTGGGGACCGTGACGGGCACGCCGGTGCTCGCTTTCGTGTGGTCCCATGCGGGCACGGTTGGCG
>JBARXR010000308.1:0-5978 GCA_049647445.1 Jannaschia sp.
ATCTCCGCCGCGAACGCCATCTACGCGGAAGGACAGACCGTCTCTTTCGACGGCACGATAGCCGCGACCAACGCCATCACCCTGGTCTCGACGGATTTTGACGTGATCCTGGGCAAGACGGCTACGACAAAGACCCTGATCGTCGAGGCCGACCGCAACCTTCAGGCGGTCGCGGGGTCGCTGCGTGGGTCCGAACTGGTGCAGGTCCGCGCCAATGACATCGTCCGGAACGACACCACCGTCACCAACCGCAAGCTGGGCGTCATTGCCGGCACCCTCAAGGACGTGGTGGTCGAACTGCGCACCGGCACGTTCGGCACGCTCACGACGGCCGATAATTCCGGTTACGAACTGGCGGCGATCACGGCCAGTGGGTCGGTTTCCCTGAATGCGCTCGCGGGCAACATGTACCTGCGCGGCACGATCAACGCCGCGCGCGACATCGTCCTGGAATCCAAGGGCGAACTGTTCCTGCGCTCGGCCACACTGACGGCCGCCCGGACCCTGCACCTCGAAAGCGAGTCGCGCGTCAAACCACAGGGCGGCGTCGTCCTGAACCCGGGCACCACGCTCGAAATCGTGCAGGGATCGGGTTGGTTCTACACCAGTGAGTGGCTGACCACGGCCAGCATCGGCTTCAATCTCGTCGCCTTCGCCAACCGCATCGTCGTCGACAGCGATCACCGCTTCGTCAACCGCGACGTCACCCTTCGGGCCACCGAGGACATCCGACAGCGCGACCACGTCATCTCCGCGCGCAACGTGGCCTATAGCGCGGGCAACGACATCCTCCTCGAATTCGACGGGTTCGACTGGCGGTCTGACAACCCGGGTGCGACCAACAGCACCGACTGGTGGAACGTGCCGAACGCGGGCCTGCGCGGACATGCCGTCCTGTCACAGAACGCGCTGACACTATATGCGGGCAACGATATACACCTGATTTCAGGCAAGTTGCAGGCCGGGACGGACCTCGAACTCACGGCCGGTCGCAACATCCTGAGCGAGCCTTTCTATCTCGAAAACTATGAGGACAGCCGTCCGATCAATATCGGCTGGGGGTTCTCGTCGCTCTATCGCGGCGTCCTGCCGGGCCATTCGGCCAACAACGTCCAACTCACCGAGTTGCGCGCGTACGAAAACATCATGACTGCGGGACGCGACCTCAACATCACGGCCGGTGGCAACATCGACCTCATCGGCACCGGGCTGACCGCCTCGTCCGGCGACGTCTCCATCCACTCGCACGCCGGCACCATCGTGCTGGCCGCAGCTCCGGGCTTCTGGCTGTACAATCACCAGACTTCCACCACGCGCAGAAGCTGGTTCGGGCTGAAGAAAACGACCACGACAGTCACGTACGACGCCTATGAGGACCTCTACAAACCGACGACCATCACGGCCGCCAACGGCGACGTCTCGATCGTCAGCGCCGCCGCCCGGTCCGGCTCCCTCAGCACGATAATCTCGGCCGGGTCGGTCATTTCGGCCCAGAACCTGCGCATCAGCACGCGCAACGCGGCAAACGCCACGACGACGGGCGGCAGCATTTCGCTGGGAACCTATGCCGAGGTGTCGCGCACCAGCACCCGGTCGCAATCCAAAAGCTCGTTCATCGGCATCACCTATCGCAACCGCACCAACAGTTCGGCTCGAACAGCGACGTTCAACTCCGGCAACGACCTGCTGGCGGACGACATCCTGACGATTGCGTCCGGCAACAACCTGACGATCAACGCCGGCACGATTTCCGCGCGCGTCGTCAATATCTCCGCCGTGGGCAACATCAACATCCTGGCCGCCATCAACTCCGACCGGCTGGAGCGCTACAGCCAGTCGCAGAACCTCGTGACGATCACGACGATCCAGGAAGGCTACGATCGTGAAACCGCGGCCCTGCCGCAGATCACCTCGCCCAACCCGGTCAATTTCACCATCGGCGGATCGGCCCATATCGCGGCCGCTCCCGCGCTCAGCCTGAATGCGCAGCTTCTGACGGTGATCGGCACACGCCAGTTCGATCTCAACCTGAACCCGCTTCACACGACCGCCGCGCGCAATGCTGCCGCAACCGCCGCGACGCAAGTCTCAAGCCGCTACACCCGCAACTTCACCCTGCCGGGGTCGACCGATGGCGCGCAGTTCCGCTATCTCGATACCCTCGTCGGAGAGTTCGGCGCGACCTACAACCAGATCGTGCTGCGCGACCAAACCTGGTACGACAAGCAGGTCCAGCTGACCCCCGCGTTCCAGGCCCTTCTCACGGTCGCGGTCGCCACCGCGACCGGCGGCGCGGGCCTCGGACTCTCGGGTGTGCAAGCCGCCGTCGCCAACAGCTTGATCAGCGGCGGCATCCGCGCCGGCATCACCGGCAACTTCGATGCGGGAAGCCTTCTGCGCGACGCCGTCCTGGCCGGAGCCACCTCGTTCATTTCGACCGCGATAAACACGCGGTTCGAGCTTGGCACCTCGCTCGGCCTGTCGGATGCCAGCCCCTTTGCCAGCGGACTGGGCGCACAATTCGCGCCTGTCGCCATCGTCAACCGGCTGGGCGCGCAGATCGTCAACAACACCGTTTCCAACGTCCTGACCGGGCGGCCCGTGTTCGAAGGTCTGGACAATCTCGGCCGCACGTTCCTCGTCACCGAAACGCTGGGCGTCGTGCAGTTCGGCATCGGCGGACTCGGCTCCGGCAACCAGAACTGGGAAGGCTCGCTGCCGCATATCCTGCTGCATGGCGGCGCCGGATGCATCGCGCTCCTCGCCCTCGACGGCACCTGCGGCAGCGGCTTTTTCGCCGGGGCAAGCCAGGGCATCCTGGCCGGGTCGCAACTCTCGAATGCGCAGAAAGAGGCCTTGGCCCCGTTCGTGGGCGGCTTCGCGGGGTTCCTCTTTGCGGAGGGTGAAGCCATCGGCGTCACATTCGGCGCGACCGTGGCGTCCTCGGGGTTGTCTAACAACTACCTGACCCACGCCCAGATCGACGCTCTCTATGCCCGTGTCGTCGCATGCAACTTCGACCGCAATTGCATCGAGGCCGCCTACGACCTCTATCGGACGTATGCCCAGCAAAACCGGACTGCGATGGAGGCGTGCACGACGGCCGCCTGCTGGGAGTATCACGCGGGCCGGATGCGGGACGCGCAAACAGCAAAGGCCGATGTCTATGCCGCCAGCTATGGATCGGGAAACTTCTATCTGGGCGAATTGAGCGATTTCGTGTTCGACCAGCAGAGCCAGTCCGGATTTGCCCTCCTGATCGAACCCGCTGCGGTACAGATCCTCTCAACCTGGGGAGCCGCGAATTGCGGCGGGGTCATCAATAACGCCTGTCGGCAGGCATTTGTCCGTGACAGCAGCGTCCAAACGATGCTCAGCCTGCTCAGCGCCGGGATCGACTTCGTGCCGATCGTTGGTGACGTGAAAGGTATTCTTGAATGCGCGGCCAATGTGACGGTTGCAAACTGCGTCGGAGCGGCGGTTTCGCTTATCCCTGTTCTTGGTGACGGCGCACGAGTTATCATCCGGCACGGCGGCAATACACTGGAAGTCGTCAGCGATGGGTCGGGGTCCGTCCGGGTGCTGGATACGGTACCTGAAACCGACGTCATCCCGGCAGTGAACATAGGCGGCGTGAACTGTGTCTACACCTGCGTGATCAATGGTCAGACCGTTTATGTCGGACGGACAAATGACATTACGCGGCGCGGCAACGAGCACCTTTTGGAGAAGGGCATCAGCATCACGGGCATTCGCGGCCTCACGAACCTGTCGCTGGCGGACGCGCGCGCCATTGAACAGGCGCTGATCCACACCTACGGTCTGGGGCGGAATGAAGGACAACTGTTCATGAACCGGATCAATTCGATTTCACCGACACGGAACCCCACGTTCTATGAAACAGAGGTCGCACGCGGGTTACAGTTGCTCGAAGGCGTCGGCTACCAATGGACGTTCTAGGATGGCCGAGCGAAAGCCGACACCGCCCATTCCGGGGGATATCTTTCAGATCCTCACAACGGAGGGAGTCTGCTACGGGCAGATGACGCACCGCACGGAGCGCAACGGCGAGGTAATAGCGGTTTACCGCCGGTTCTGGATCAAGGCACCCGACGCTTGGTCGGATGTCCTGTCCGAGCCGCCCCAATTCGTGACGACCTTTCTTCTGGCGGAGGCGGTGCGGAGGCGTCTGTTCGCGGTTGTGGGTCATGCGGAAGTGCCCGAAGCGCAACGCGTCTTCCCGACCTTCCGGGGTTCGAACAACCCGAAAGCAGCCCAGCCGATCTGGTTCTTCTGGGATGGGACCGGCGAAACACGCGTTGATCGTCCGTTGACGCCGGACGAGCTGAGCTTTCCTGAAGGCCCGACGTTGCCGAGCGCTCCGCTGTTGCTTGACATGATCGCCCGGAATTACCGCGTGGAAACGGCTTACCCCCGATGACCTACTCCTGCTGGTCGAAAAAATAAAGCATCCACAAAATGGGCCGAACGGGCGCCCTTTCCCATCTGCCGCGAAACGACACAGGCACAGTCAACCTCCGCTCGGAACCGTCTATTGCTCCCTGAAGGCCTGGGCGAACTGATCCTGCACGGGACGGACGAGGTAGCTGAGCACCGAGCGGTCGCCCGTCTTGAGATAACTGTCGAGCGGCATGCCGGGGATCAGGGAAACATCGCCCAGTTTCGCCAGCTCGCTCTCCTCGATTTCAAGGAAGACGCGGTAAAACGATTGTCCCGTGGCTTCATCGACCACGGAGTTCGGCGAGACGCTCCGGACCCGCGCGTCGATCACGGGCGTGGTGCGCTGGTTGAAGGCCGTAAACCGGGCGGTGGCGGATTGGCCGGGGAAAACCTGATCGATCGATATCGGCGGAATACGCACTTCAAACGTCAGGGACTCGCCATCGGGCACGATTTCCAGCAGGACGCCGCCCGGCGGCACGACGGCGCCGACGGTCGCAACCTGCATTTCATGCACCCGACCCGAGACCGGCGCGCGGATACTGACCCGGTCAAGCTGTGCCTCCGTCGTGGCGATCTGTTCGGTCAATTCGTGGATCTGGACCATGACTTCGGCAAGCTGGGTGACCACCGCCTCGCGAAATTCGCCCTCCTGCTGAAGCGCGCTCAGCCTCGCGTCGTGGATCGAGTTCTGGATCCGCGCCGCCTCCGACCGGTGCTCGGCGACTTGCCCGAGAAGGTCGGACTGCTGCCGTTGGAGGCCAAGCACCTGCGACGACAGGGCAAGGCCGCGCCCGGCGAGGTCGCTCATCGCGGAAAGTTCGGTGCCGAGAAACGCAAGTTGGTCGGTCTTGGCGGCGAGCAGGGCCTCGATCCCGCCCAACTGATTGGTGAACTGATCGATCTGTTCCGCCAGCTGATCCTGCTGCACCCGACGAACGGCGCGGCGCGCGTCGAAAATCTCCTGCTGACCAGCGCGGGCCGAGTCCAGCGCAAGCGGATCCACGAAAGGCGAGCCGTCCGAGAAGACCACCGTCTCGGCCGCGCTCCGCTCGGCGATCAGCCGCGACTCCTGCGCCAGTGCCCCGGCGAGGCGCGTGCGGTAGATTGCGATGTTCGCGCGCAACTCCGTATCATCGAGGCGCATGAGCACATCACCCGATTGCACGACGCTGCCATCTGTGACGAAAATCTCGTCCACCGTGCCGCCGTCGGCATGTTGGACGGGTTTTGTCTTGCCGGTCACCACGACGGTGCCCTGTGCCACCACTGCGCCGGCGATGTTGGTTTGCCAGGCCCACGCCGCCACGCCGCCGAACATCACGACCGAGGCGACGAGGCCCGCGATACTCCAGCCGCGGATGCCGGTCTGTGGTTTGAGGTTTTCTTTCATCCCACGGCCTCCTGCGGCACGGGCCGGGTTGCCCGTTTGATAACCTCTGCCTTGTCGCCGAATTGCGCAACGCGCCCGTCATGCAAGACCAACACCTTGTTGACAGCGGCGATGGCGCTTGGCC
>JBARXR010000309.1:0-7465 GCA_049647445.1 Jannaschia sp.
CAATCTCTGGATTTCGAAAAGCCGCTCTCGGAGATCGAGGGCAAGGCCGAAGAACTGCGGGCCATGGCCCGTGCCGACGCGAAAATGGATGTCGAGAAGGAAGCGGCGGCCCTCGACCGCAAGGCGCAGGACATGTTGCGCAGCCTCTACAAGGGGTTGTCGCCCTGGCAGAAGGCGCTGGTCGCGCGCCACGGCGACCGTCCGCATTGCAAGACCTACATCGAGACGCTGTTCACCGACTACACCCCGCTTGCCGGCGACAGGAACTTCGCCGACGACCACGCCATCATGGGCGGCCTGGCCCGGTTGAACGGGCGCGCTGTCATGGTGATCGGCCACGAAAAGGGGAACGACACCCGCACCCGGATCGAGCGCAATTTCGGCATGGCCCGCCCCGAGGGCTATCGCAAGGCGATCCGCCTGATGGAAATGGCCGACCGCTTCGGCCTGCCGGTGATCACGCTTGTCGACACGCCCGGCGCCTATCCCGGTAAGGGCGCGGAGGAGCGCGGCCAATCGGAGGCGATCGCCAGGTCCACGCAGGCCTGCCTGCGCCTGGGCGTGCCGCTGATTTCGGTCATCATCGGTGAAGGCGGATCCGGCGGCGCGGTGGCGTTCGCCACGGCGAACCGCGTCGCGATGCTGGAACATTCGATCTATTCCGTGATCTCTCCGGAAGGCTGCGCCTCGATCCTGTGGAAGGATGCCGAGAAAATGCGTGAGGCGGCCGAGGCGCTCCGCCTGACTGCGCAAGACCTGCTGAAACTGGGCGTGATCGACCGGATCGTCACCGAGCCTGTCGGCGGCGCCCACCGTGACCGGGACGCGACGATCAAGGCGGTGGGGCAGGCAATCGACGCGATGGTTGCGGAGTTCGACGGCAAACCGGCGGACGAGGTGCGCAAGGCCCGCCGCACCAAGTTCCTCGCCATCGGATCCAAGGGCCTTGCGGCCTGACGGATCAGTCGCGGCGATAGACCCCTTCGGGCAGGTCGAGAGCCGTCAGCAGATCCCGCGCCTGTCCCATCGTCAGGGTGATCTGGACCGGCTGATCGGTGCGCCGGTCCACCTGCGTCAGCGTGATACACTCCTCGAATGCCGCAACCGTCACGTCTTCCGCGGGCGGCGCGCCATCGTCGCCTTCGTCCACGAGCGTGATGATCGTTGCGTCGAATTCATGCTCGATCGAGAACATCAGCCGTCCTTTCGCCGGGACACGCGCCGCAGGTGAGATCGGTAGAGAAGCGGGGCGCCCACGCGATCATAAAGCCATTCGAGACCCTGGCGCAGCCCCGGAAATGCAGCCACCCGCGCCGCCCAGCGCATATGTGGCATCTGGTCCCACAAAACCCGGAAGGCCGGCATCCCCGACAGGACCTCGCCATGGTGCAGGACATGCAGGCGCCGCGCCGCCTGATCGGCGTCGATACCCCAGGTTGCAAGCTCCGGGCCGTTCAGGTCATCGAACCGAAGCGGCAAACCATCCCTTGCGGTCCGGGCACGATAGTGGTCGATCTCGAACGAACAGACAGGACAATCGGCATTGTAGAGAACGCGTGTCTGTTGCGTGTGTTCGGGCGCTGACATCTTGACCTCCGGCCTTATATGCTCAGCAGCGACTTAGCGACGTGAAGAGGAAAAGCCATGCGAGCAATCATCGCAGTAGTGGCAGCGGCCCTGTTTCTGGCCGGCTGCCAGACGGTACCTGTCGACACCGGACCGGTTGCCCCGCAGACGTCCCAGCCTGCGGTGGACCGGGTGACGATTGCGACCGCGACGACCAATTTCCAATCGGCCGTCCAGCGGGTGGAGCCCGCCGCGGAGGCCCTGTGCAGGTCGCGGACGCAGGGTCTGAACTGCGATTTCCTGGTGCGCGTGGATCCCGATGCACGCCAACCTCCGAATGCGTTCCAGTCGCTCGACCGCTCGGGCCGCCCGATCCTGACCTTCACGCAAAGCCTGATCGCAGAAGCCCGCAACCAGGATGAGATCGCCTTCGTCATCGGGCATGAAAGCGCGCATCACATCGAGCAGCACATCGCCCGCCAGCGGGAGTCGGCGACCGCAGGCGCGATCGTTGGCGGCCTTATCGGAACCGTGATCGGTGGCGATGCGTCGACGGTCGATGCCATCAGCCGTGCCGGTGCGCAGGTCGGCGCGCGGCGTTTTTCCAAGGAGCACGAGCTGGAGGCCGATGCGCTCGGCACCATCATCACGGCGCGCGCAGGGTATGATCCGGTTCGGGGGGCGGCCTTCTTCACCCGCATCCCCGACCCCGGTGACCGATTCCTCGGGACGCATCCGCCAAATGCCGACCGGATCGCCACGGTGCGGCGGGTGGCCTCCGGGCTTTGACGCAAACGTGACTGGCACGCGCGTCTGGCGCAGGGCAGGACCGTGGCCATGCGTCTGATCCTCCTGCTGCTTCCGCTTCTGGCCCTCCTGCTGCTTGCGACGCCCGCTACGGCCTGCACGGGGCTGGACGAATGTGTGCTGGGCGACCGCACCTATCACGTGCGTGAGCCGGAGGGTTGGGATGGTGTCACACCGCTGCCGATCATGCTGCATTTCCATGGTTGGGGACGGCAGGGCGAGACGGTCGTGGGGCATGGACGCATCGCCGGTGCGACGGTGCCGCGCGGCGTCCTGCTGATCGCGCCCGACGGTCTGGGCCGGTCATGGGACTTTCGCCGTGCCGGCAGTCGGGACACGACATTCGCGCGCGATATCCTTGAAGACGTGGGCAAGCGATATTCCCTCGACGGAAGGCTGATCGTGTCGGGATACAGTTGGGGTGCGCTGATGGCCGCGCGCTTCGCCTGCGAGGGTGGCGCAGAGATCACGGGCCTGCTGCTCGTCTCTGGCGCTTTCCCGCCATCCGTCGCCTGTGACGGGGCACCGCACCGTGTCAGCCATGTTCACGGCCTCGAGGATACCGTTCTCGATTTCCCCTATGGTCCGGGGAACGATCGAACCCATGCCGTTGCCCTTTGGCGCAACCGCCTCGGCTGCGGTCCCGAAGCACGCCGCCATGATTGGCAAGCCGTCGAATGGCTGACCCATACACGTCATGAATGGGACTGCGCGGCGGGCATCGTCACGCTGGATGTCCATCCCGCGGGCCACCTGATCCCGCGCGGCTGGTTCGCGGCACTGCTGGACGAGGTCCTGAACGGCCCCTGACCTTATCCGGGTCACGGACGAGCCCCATCGATTTGAAAGGGTCGTGTCCTGCATTTGAGAGCGGATTTTTTATGGCATTCCGCATCAAGCAGGCGGCGCGCGCAAACACCGCGATCTCGGCCGAATGAAATCCGGCTCAATAGGGAGTAATACTGAAATAATTGAAAACTAATAAAAAAGGTCGCCCGAGGCGACCAGATTAATCTCGTCGAGATGTGTGGGTGGCGGAGACGAAGGGATTCGAACCCTCGAACGCTTGCACGTTACTCCCTTAGCAGGGGAGCGCCTTCGACCACTCGGCCACGTCTCCGCCGACCCGTCTAGCGACGAGGGGGCGAGGGGACAAGGGCGAAAGAGCGATTCCGTTTTCGGTCATGCGCCATGGCTGCAACAGGCTGAAAACAAGGCCGATCGCCCAGACTGCGCGCACCACACCGGGCGGCCCCATGTTATCGGGAGGACGAAATCCGATCCTCTCGCCCGCTCAACGCTCTCAGACGGTTTTCGGATGCAGCACGACACGGCTTTGCATCGGGACGCGCCGATAGAGATCGACGATGTGGTCGTTGAGCATTCCGGCGCACCCGTTGGAGACGGCGCTTCCGATGGTGTTCGGCGCGTTCGTGCCGTGGATCCGCAGATACGTATCACCGCGCCCCGGCTGGAACAGATAGAGGGCGCGTGCGCCCAGCGGGTTGTCCGGACCGCCCGGCATTCCGTCCTCGAATTGCTTGTAGGCACCGGGGTTGCGCGCGATCATGTCGGGCGTGGGCGTCCAACTCGGCCATTCCTTCTTGGCGCCAACGTAGAATTCACCCGCCTCGTAAAGCGTGTCGCGGCCGACCCGCACCATGTAGCGGATGGCGCGCTGGTTCGGCTGGGTCCAATACAACATGAACGAGTCCGGGATGACGTGCACCTCGTTGGGCGCGATCTCGGCCCGGATCCGCACTTCGACCGGCTGCATCGACAGGGGCACGGCCTGCGCATCGGCCTCGACGGCGCCCAGGCCCAGCAGGCCGAGCGCTGCACCACCGATCATCACATCACGTCTTTGCATCATTCATCTCCTCGAACCGCGGGCGTGCAGCGCAGACTGCGCACCACCAGATAGCTATTTCAATAATGCCGACCTGTCGCGCAAGGTTTCGCCGATCGGCGATCACAGAACCGCGAGCGACTGCGGACTTCGCGACACGTTTTCGCCTCCGGACCGGTCGTATGGCGTCAGGTGTTGAACAGGAAATGCAGAACGTCACCGTCCTTTACCGTATAGGCCTTGCCTTCTGAGCGCATCTTGCCCGCCTCTTTCGCGGGTTGCTCACCGCCCAAACCGACGAAATCGTCATAGGCGATCGTTTCGGCCCGGATGAAGCCTTTCTCGAAATCGCCGTGTATGACGCCCGCAGCCCTTGGGGCGCTGGTCCCTTTCCGGATCGTCCAGGCGCGCGCCTCTTTCGGACCGACGGTGAAATAGGTTTCAAGGTGCAGCAAGGCATATCCGGCCCGGATCAGACGGTCCAGACCGGCCTCTTCGAGACCCATCTCCGAGAGGAACTCGACGGCCTCGTCTTGTGGCAACTGCGCGATTTCCTCTTCGATCTGGGCGGAGATGACGACATGGGCCGCCCCCTGTGCGGCGGCCATGGCGGCCACCGCTTCGGAATGGGCATTCCCGGTCGCAGCCGAGCCTTCGTCGACGTTGCAGACATAGAGGATCGGTTTCGCAGTGAGCATCTGCAACAAAGACCACGCCCGCATGTCGTCCTCGGCCACTTGCACGGTGCGCGCCGGCCGCCCTGCTTCGAGGGCCGCCAGCGCATCCTTCAGCAACCTTTCCTGCTGCACAGCCTCCTTGTCGCCGCCGCGCACCTTGCGGCTCAGGCCCTGCAACCGCTTCTCGATCGATTCGAGGTCGGCGATCATAAGTTCCGTCTCGATGATCTCCGCGTCCGCGACGGGGTCGACCCGGTCTTCGACATGCGTCACATCCCCATCCTCGAAGCACCGCAGGACATGCGCGATAGCATCCGTCTCGCGGATGTTCGCCAGAAACTGGTTGCCCAGCCCCTCTCCCTTGGAGGCGCCTTTCACGAGGCCCGCGATGTCGACGAATGTCATCCGCGTCGGAACGATCTGCTTTGACTTCGCGATCCCCGCCAGCCGGTCCAGCCGCGCATCGGGCACGGCGACGTCGCCCACGTTGGGGTCGATGGTGCAGAAGGGAAAGTTGGCCGCCTGCGCCGCCGCGGTCCGCGTCAACGCGTTGAACAGTGTCGATTTGCCGACGTTCGGCAGACCCACGATGCCCATCTTGAAACCCATGACGCCCTCCAGTGCAGACCGCGCCGCCATATCCGGGCCGCGACAGGGGAGCAAGGCCGTGCCGTTCAGGCATCCGGTGTCTCGGACAGGGAAAGATCGATCAAAACCTATCTCCCCTACCAGAATATCCCGCGGGAGAGCGGGCGTCTGAAATCCCCCGGCTCACGCCATGACACGCCAGATCAGGCCTGCTTGTTGCGACCTTCGAAGATGACGAACCACGCCAGCAGGATGAACATCGGGTGGGTCAGACCGCCGGAAAAGAAAAGCGCCGGGATCCAGATCACGAAAACGACGATCCCGAGGATCGGTCGCCCGGCCAGCAGGATCGACAGGGGCGGCAAAAGGATGGCGAGGAGATAATTCATGCGACCTTAATGAGGTGCGAGCGGATTTTGTTCCAGACCATTTCGACTTCCGCCAAGGTTTTGACCGCCATGATCGGGAATGCCCTTTGGCGCTTTTCACAAGATGCGGATGCCAGCAACGGCGAAGCCGCGTTGGAAGCGTCGTCGCGCCGGGCACCCGCCTTCACGCGCCTCGTCGAACGGGGTCGCTGCGCCGGAGGTTCTGCACGTCGCCCGATGTTGACCTCCCCCCCGATCCGGCGCACTCCGGTGCGCGCAACGCAGGGGAGGGGCCCATGACCCGTATTGACGACACATTCGCCCGGCTCGCGGCCGAAGGGCGCCGCGCTTTCGTGTCGTACATCATGGCCGGTGACCCCGATGCCGCGACCACGACCGAAATCGTCTGCGGTCTGCCCGGCGCCGGGGTGGACATCATCGAGCTGGGTCTGCCCTTTACCGACCCGATGGCCGACGGTCCAACGATCCAGCTGGCCGGACAGCGCGCCCTTGAAGGCGGCATGACCCTTGATGGCACACTCGACATCGTGCGCGCCCTTCGCAGCCAGGACGACACCACCCCGGTCGTGCTCATGGGATATTACAATCCGATCTATTCGCGCGGCGTTACGCGATTTCTCGAACAGGCGACGGAGGCCGGGATCGACGGGCTGATCATCGTGGACCTGCCGCCCGAGGAAGACGCAGAACTCTGCCTTCCCGCACAAGCGGCGGGCTTGAACTTCATCCGCCTCGCGACGCCGACCACCGATGCCAAGCGCCTGCCCAAGGTTCTCGAAAACACCTCCGGGTTCGTCTACTACGTGTCGATCACGGGTATTACCGGGGCCGGATCGGCCAATGCCGCCAAGGTCGCGCCAGAGGTCGCCCGCATCAAGGCTTCCACCGATCTGCCCGTGATCGTCGGTTTCGGGATCAAGACGCCCGGGGCCGCACGAGAGATCGCGTCGGTCGCGGATGGCTGCGTCGTGGGGTCCGCCATCGTCGAACGGATCGCAGCCGGAGACAGCGTGGCGGATGTCTTGGCCTACGTCCGATCGTTGGCGGACGGCGCGCATTCGGCCTGAAGGCGGCGGCGCTCCCTCATGCCCAACACTGGACGGACCCCGGTCCCGCCGACAGCGTCCGGCGACATCGCGCAACCGTCGAAGGCTTGCCCATGACCATCGCCATACTCGGACAAGGGGCAATCGCCGGATACGTCTTGCAGCGGATCGACATGGGCAGCGTGTCCGCAATCCTCACGCGTCCCGACAAGGTCGCGCCACTCGCCCGGCCGCCGCGTGTCGCCTGCGTCGGCGACCTGCCGCAGGGGACCTCGCTGCTGCTCGATTGCGCCGGTCATCGGGGGCTTGCCGAACATGGCGCCGCTGCGCTGCGGGCGGGGATCGACGTGCTTACCCTGTCCATCGGCGCGCTTGCCGACAAGGCGCTGTCGCGGGCATTGGAGGAGGCCGCGCGGACCGGTGGCGCGCGTCTCCGGCTTGCGTCCGGGGCGATCGGCGGCCTCGATACCTTGCGGGCTGCGCGGGTCGGCGGGCTTTCGGAGGTCATCTACCGGGGTCGCAAACCCGCAGCCGGATGGCTCG
>JBARXR010000310.1:0-4204 GCA_049647445.1 Jannaschia sp.
GGCCTCGATCGCGCGCAGGGCGTTGAGGGGCAGGTCGCGCGGGCGCGGAGGAGAGACAGCCATGTTCGAGCCTCAAGTTTTTCAGCCCTCATTTTCAGGAAATGCCGCGTTGACCGCAAGGGGGTGACACGGCGACAACCGCGGAAATCACCGGAGTGACCGATGTCCAGCCTAGCCCCCCGACCCTGGCTCTCGCCTGCCGCCAGCGCCCGCAGCGATGCCCTGCCCCTGCCCGCCGATCCCGTCGCGCGGATCGAGGCGCTGGCCGCCGAGACGCGCGCGATCCACGATGCCCGCACCTTCAACCTGAACCCCGCGACCAACGTGATGAACCCGCGGGCCGAGGCGCTTTTGTCCTCGGGCATCGGGTCGCGCCCGTCGCTGGGCCAGCCGGGCGAGAAATACGAGATGGGCCTCGGTGCGGTCGAGGAAATCGAAGTCATCACCGCCCGCCTTGCCTGCGCGGTCTTCGGTGCGACCCATGCGGAGGTGCGGGTGCCCTCGGGAGCCATGGCGAACCTGTTCGCCTTCATGGCGCTGGCCAAGCCGGGTGACGCGATCATCGCCCCACCGGCGTCGATCGGCGGTCACGTAACGCACCATGGCGCCGGCTGTGCCGGGCTTTACGGACTCGTGACGCATCCGGCGCCGGTCGATCCGGACGGCTATACCGTCGATGTGGCGGCCCTGCGCGATCTGGCCCTGCGCGTCCGTCCCCGGATCATCACGCTGGGCGCATCGCTGAACCTGTTCGCGCATCCCGTGGCCGAGGTCCGCGCCATCGCGGACGAGGTCGGTGCGACGCTGATGTTCGACGCGGCCCACCTGTGCGGGATGATCGCCGGAGAGGCTTGGGCGAACCCGCTGGCCGCGGGCGCGCATCTGATGACGATGTCGACCTACAAGTCGCTCGGGGGGCCTGCGGGCGGCCTGATCGTCACGAACGAGGCGGTCATTGCACAGGCCCTCGATGCCGTGGCCTTTCCAGGCATGACGGCGAATTTCGACGTGGCCAAGACGGCGGCGCTCGGGGTGACCTTGCAGGACTGGCTGACCCATGGCCGCGCCTATGCCGCCGACATGGTATCGCTGTCGCGCGCGCTGGCCGGTGCCGCGCGGGCGGAGGGGCTTGGGGTATTCGAAACCTCGCGCGGGGCGACCGACAGCCATCAGTTCGCGCTGGACGCCGCCCCCTTCGGCGGTGGGCAGGCGATGGCGAGGCGGCTGGAGCACGGCGGCTTTCTGACCTGTGGCATCGGCCTGCCCCTTGCCGACGTGGCGGGCGACATGAACGGGCTGCGCCTTGGCACACCCGAGGTGACGCGGCGCGGCGTGACGCCCGCCGACGCCCCGGAGATCATGGCGCTGTTCGCGCGGGCCTTGCGGGACGATCCGTCGAAGGTGGCGCGCGAAACGGCTGCCCTGAGAGGGCGGTTCAACGATCTGCGGTATCTCGGCTGACATCCTGGCGCGCAGGCGCCCGGGGCGCCCGCGCGGATCGCCTTATCCCCCGGCAGCCGCGCGATACCAGCGCACCAGCGCCGCGCGATCCTCTGGCGCGAGCGGGCCCATGATCGCGGGCGGCATCGCGTGGCTGACACCCGCCTGCAGGTAGATGCGGCGCGCGTGGTGCGCGATGTCGGCGTCGGTCTCAAGATGCACGCCTTTCGGGGCCAACATCAGGTTGCCCCAGACCGGCTCCCGCGCGTGGCACATCGCGCAATTGCCGAGCACGACGGTCGCAGCCTCGTCGAACCCGGCGGCTGAGGCGAAGCGCTCCTCCTGCGCGGTCAGGGGCCGCGCTTCCGCCTCCTCGTAGGTGTCGAACAGCGGCGCGGTCGAAAGCCACATCAGCACGACGAAAATCACCGCCGTCGCCCCCAGCGTCCACCAGGGCAGCGGTTTGCGCAGATGCATCGTGTTGAAGAAGTGCCGGATCGTCACGCCCAGCAGGAACACGAGCGCCGCGATGATCCACGCGTTCTCCGTGCCGAAGGCCAGAGGATAATGGTTCGACAGCATCAGGAAGATGACGGGTAGCGTCAGGTAGTTGTTGTGGGTCGACCGCAGCTTGGCGATCTTGCCGTACTTGGCGTCGGGCGTGCGTCCGGCCTTCAGGTCGGCCACGACGACCCGCTGGTTCGGCATGATGATGAAGAAGACGTTCGCCGACATGATCGTCGCCGTCATCGCGCCCAGATGCAGCAAGGCGGCGCGGCCCGTGAACACCTGGTTCAGGGCCCAGCTTGCGATCACGATGCCCGCGAACAGCACCAGCATGACCGCCGTCGCGTTTTCCTTGAGGGGGGACTTGCACAGCAGGTCGTACCCGATCCACCCGACGGCCAGAAAGGCCGCCGAGATCGCGATGCCCTGCCAGATCGCGAGATCCGCCTTGGCGGGGTCGAGGAGGAACAATTCGGCCCCCGCCCAATACACGACCGCCAGAAGGGCCGCGCCCGAAAGCCACGTCGCGTAGCTTTCCCATTTGAACCACGTCAGGTGGTCCGGCATCGCTTCGGGTGCCACGAGATACTTCTGCACATGATAGAACCCGCCCCCGTGGACCTGCCACTCCTCGCCATCCGCCGGGCCGGGAACGGAGCGGTTCAACCCGAGGTCGAGCGCGATGAAATAGAACGACGACCCGATCCAGGCGATGGCCGTGATGACATGCGTCCAGCGCACGGCGAATTCGATCCAGTCCCAGAGAACGGCAAGGTCGTACATGGCAGTCTCCAGTGCGCGGACCGGTCTTTGTTCCCACGGGACCGCGGCGGGATCAATCCCGCGTCGCGCCTCAATTCGTCAGGATGATCCATCCAAGGAACAGAGCGCCCAGAACCAGAAGGGCCGCCGCCCGGAACCCGCGCCCCTGCACCGTCTCAACTGCCGCGGTAGGTGGAATAGCCATAGGCGCTGAGCAGCAGCGGGACGTGGTAGTGCGCGGCCTCGTTCAGCCCGAAGCGGATCGGAATATCGTCGAGAAACAGGATGTCGTCGCCCGCCAGCCCCTGGGCGCGCAGCCACGGACCGGCGTGAAAGACCAATTCGTAGCTGCCCGGTGCGAAGGCGTCTTCCGGCAGGATCGGGCCGTCGGTCCGACCGTCCGCATTGGTGACGGCCTGCGCGATCCTGCGGCGGCTTGTCCCCGACAGATGATACAGCGTTATCGCCATGCCCGCGGCGGGCTGGCCGCGCGCGGTGTCCAGAACATGCGTCGTCAGATATCCGGCCACGGGGTCCTCCTTTTTCGACGGTCGTCTCGGCGCATCACGTATTGCGGGGGAGCCGGGGGGCCAGACCCCCGGCGGTAAGCGCGGCGTGGCGGTTCACGTCCTTGTAGAGCAGATACCGGAACCGACCCGGTCCGCCGGCGTAACAGGCCTGCGGACAGAACGCGCGCAGCCACATGAAATCGCCCGCCTCGACTTCGACCCAGTCGCGGTTGAGGCGATAGGCGGCCTTGCCCTCAAGCACGAACAGGCCGTGCTCCATCACGTGGGTTTCCTCGAAGGGGATGGTCCCGCCGGGTTCGAAGGTCACGATGTTGACGTGCATGTCGTGGGCCAGATCGGTCGGCTGGACGAAACGCGTGGTGGACCAGCGGCCTGCCGTGTCCGGCATCGCGACGGTCTCGGCCGCGGCCTCGGTGGTCGCGAAGGATGCGGGACGCGCGACGCCCGGCGCGGGGGTCCAGCGTTTGCGCACCCAATGAAACAGCGCCCCCTCGGGCGACGCGGTGACCTGCCAGTCGGTGCCCGCCGCGACATAGGCATAGCCACCGGCGCCGAGATCGTGCGTCGCGCCGTCGAATGTCACCCCGACCTCACCGCGCACGACATAGAGGACCGATTGCGCCTCCGGGTCGACCTCGGGTGCATCGGACCCGCCCCCGCCCTCCAGTTCGACGAGGTATTGCGAGAAGGTTTCGGAAAAACCGGTCATCGGGCGGGCGATCATCCACATCCGCATGCCGCGCCATCCGGGCAGGAAGGAGGTCACGATGTCGGTCATGCAGCCGCGCGGAATGACGGCATAGCTTTCCGTGAAGACGGCGCGCTGCGTCATCAGCGACGACTGCGGCGGCAGGCCCCCGGGCGGGATCATGGCGCGGGCCAGACGGTTGGAAACCAATCCTCGCGCAGCCGGTCGCCCGGCTGCATGCCGTGGCCGGGAAACGGCGGCGAGGTGGGGCCCGGTC
>JBARXR010000311.1:0-5980 GCA_049647445.1 Jannaschia sp.
GCCGTATCTCGAGCGGTTGCGCGACAGCGGCGTGCCGATCCTCTACATCAGTCACGCCATCGAGGAGGTCGCGCGGTTGGCGACGACCCTCGTGCTTTTGCGGGATGGACGGGTGGAGCGATCAGGCCCGGTGGGCGACCTGCTGTCCGATCCGATCGTTGCCGCGCGCCTTGGCCCGTCGCAGGCGGGTGCCATGCTGGAGGGGCGGGTCATCGGCCTTGACGACGCCGGGTTGGCGACGGTCGAAACATCCGTGGGCATCCTCTACATCGCCGGTGTCGAGGCACCCTTGGGCAAACCGCTCCGCATCCGCATCCGGGCGGAGGACGTGATCGTGGCGCGGCTGCGGCCCGAGGGTCTGTCCGCCCTCAATATCCTGCCCGCGACGGTGGAAGCGATCCAGCCGGGGCTGGGACCGGGTGTCATGCTGCGGTTGCGGGCGCAGGATGGCGCACTGCTGGCGCGCGTGACACGGCGGTCCGTCGAGGTGCTGGGACTTGAGACGGGTCAGGCGGTCTGGGCCGTCCTCAAGACCAGCGGCGTGGCCCGGATCGACGTGGGCGGCTGATGGTGCCTAGACCTGTCCGGGCACCAGCCTGACGACGCCGAGCGCGCGCAGCAACTGACGCTCCAGCGTGCGGCGTTCCTCGGGCGTCAGGAAGGCTCCGATCTCGACATCGCGGGGGCCGCCCTGAAGGGTCAGGTAATCCTCGATCATGCCCACCTTTTCGTGCCGCTCCACCCGCATCCAGTAGGGGTTCGTGGCCCAGTCGCGGACCCGTCCGTCGGGATCGCGACGTGTCAGCGTCACCGCCTCGCGGGTCATGGCGAACGTCTCGAGGATATCGCGGTCGCGCCAGCTGCGCTTGAGGCCGTACCACAGCAGGGCCAGCGCACCCATCATGAACGGCAACACCCCCCAGAGTGCAGCCGTGCCCACGAGGCCGACCAGCGGGATCATCAGCATGCCGAACGTGCCGCCGATCATCACCACGAAGCCGCCGGAGGTCAGCGACTGGTGCGGCCGCAGTTCAAGCCGCAAAACCTCAGACGACGAGGCCCCGGACGATGCCGGGGCCTGATCTGTGGTGTCGGTGATCACCGTGATCGGCATGTCAGTCCGCTGGTTTCCCGCCTTCGACCCATTCCTTGTGGGTCGGACGGTGCGGCTGCTTGTCCCACATGTCGCGGGTCGGCAGTTGCTCGAACGTATGCTCCGGCGGCGGGTTGGGCAGCGTCCACTCAAGCGTATCCGCATGCTCGCCCCAATAGGCGTTTTCGGCGATCCGCTTGCCCGCAAAGATCGTGTAGAAGACGATCCCGATGAAGAAGAGGAAGGACGCGAACGACAGGAAAGCCCCCCAGCTCGACACTTCGTTCCAGAGCGCGAACGCGTCGGGATAGTCGATGTAGCGACGCGGCATGCCCTGACGGCCGAGGAAGTGCTGCGGGAAGAAGGTGATGTTGGCACCGATGAAGAACATCCAGAAGTGCAGCTTGCCCGCCCATTCCGGATACTGACGGCCCGACATCTTGCCGATCCAATAGTAGACGCCGGCAAAGATGCCGAAGACCGCTCCAAGACTCATGACGTAGTGGAAGTGCGCCACGACGTAATAGGTGTCGTGATAGGCCCGGTCGATGCCCGCCTGGGACAGCACGATGCCGGTGACGCCGCCGACGGTGACCAGGAAGATGAAGCCGACTGCGAACAACATGGGCGTCTTGAAGGTAATCGACCCGCCCCACATCGTCGCGATCCACGAAAAGATCTTCACGCCCGTAGGTACCGCGATGATCATCGTGGCGACCATGAAGTAGGACTGCTGCGTCAGCGACATGCCGACCGTGTACATGTGGTGCGCCCAGACGACGAAGCCGAGGCCACCGATGGCGACCATGGCATAAACCATCGGCAGATAGCCGAAGATCGGTTTCTTCGAGAACGTGGACACGATGTGCGACACGATGCCGAACGCGGGCAGGACGACGATGTAGACCTCCGGGTGGCCGAAGAACCACAGGATGTGCTGATAGAGGACGGGATCGCCGCCACCTGCGGGATCGAAGAACGTCGTGCCGAAGTTACGGTCCGTCAGCAGCATGGTGATGGCACCGGCCAAGACCGGAAGCGCCAACAGGATCAGCCAAGCCGTCACGAAGATAGACCACGCGAACAACGGCACCTTGTGGAGCGTCATGCCCGGCGCGCGCATGTTCAGGAACGTCGTGATGATATTGATCGCACCCAGAATGGACGAGGCGCCGGAGACGTGGACCGCGAAGATCGCGATGTCGGTCGACATGCCCGCTTCGGTCGTCGAAAGCGGGGGATAAAGGACCCAGCCGATGCCGGACCCGTTCTGCCCGTTGCCGCCGGGCACGAGCACCGACAGCACCGCGAGCGAGGTGCCCGCCACGAAGAGCCAAAAGGACAGGTTATTGAGGCGCGGGAACGCCATGTCCGGCGCACCGATGTGCAACGGCATGAAATAGTTGCCGAAACCGCCGAACAGCGCCGGAATGACCACGAAGAACATCATCAGGATGCCGTGCCCGGTGATCAGGACGTTCCAGAGGTGACCATTGGGGGTGCAATTCTCGACCGTGGCGGCCGTGAAGCGCGCGCCTTCGAGGCACATGTACTGGACGCCCGGGTCCATGAGCTCGAGGCGCATGTAGACGGTGAATGCGACGGAGATGAAACCCGCGAAGCCCGATACGAAGAGGTACAGAATACCGATATCTTTGTGGTTCGTGGACATGAACCACCGAGTGAAGAAGCCTGGCTTCCCGTGGTCGTCGTGGCCCGAAATGGCGGCGTCAGCCATGCGGTCGCTCCCGTTACTAGTGAGTCGTTTTTCACGGGACGCCCGTAGACATCCCGATCCGGTCCTTGGCCTTCTAACGGTCGTGTCCATCCGGGGCAACGGCACAAGACCGCGCAGGCGGCGGGAAAATTGCCGCAGGCAGGTCGGCACGGAAAACGCGCGCACCCTTGGGCACGCGCGCTTCTGTCAGTCGGAATGTCACTCCGGGGGGGCGGGAGGCCCGCTGGCTCAGCTGCCTTGCTGGGACGCCAGCCAGTCTTCCTCGGCCTTGGCCTGCAGATGGTCCGCGAGACGGTAGAACCCGACGGAGTCGATATACGTTCCCCAGTTGTCCTCGACCCCGACTTCCTTGATCAGGACCTTGTTCGACCCGTCGCCGGAACCGCCCCTCACGTGGAAGTCGTAGACGTGCCAGCTTGCGTCACCGGGAACGACGGACCCCACGAACTCACCGCCGTAATAGATTTCAAGGGCGTTGTTGCCGATGGAGTCGTAGGCAGTCAGGCCGATGTTGTACCAGACGTCATCCTGCGCCTTGGTGAACGTCTGGCTGATGGCGAGGTTGCCGGGCGATTCGTTCATATCGAGGTAGTAATCGCCGTCATAGGTGTCCGCGCCGCGATATCCCTTGTTCTTGATCTCGAACATATGTCCCGTCTCGGAGACCCATCCTTCGATCGTTGGCGTCTGGTACCCCCAGGAAGCTTTGCGGAGGCCCACTACGTTCTCGAACGATCCGTTCACGATGTGGACGCGGAGGAAATCCTCGTCGCTCTCACCGGTCAGGCCTTCGGACACCTTCGATGTGAAAACGCCAAAGCCGTCCTTGTGAATCGCTGCGCTGCCGATTGCCACACTGGCGAGGAGGGCGGCCAGAACGACCCATTCGACGGTGATGCCGCCGCGCTCCTGTCGAAGGAACGTCTTGAGAAAAGGATGTGTCATGGTCAAAAAACTCTCTTCAGGACTTTCCTCCTTTTGCCAGCGATTCGGGTCGTCAAGCGGGAAGGAACAGGGCATTTTTGCGACGCCGTTTACCATTTTGCAGGTGGTAGTCCGGGGGCGAGTGTCCGATTGTGCCCAGACAGTGGACTGAAGCTTGTTCCGCAAAGGTCATCCGTCCCGGCGGTCAAGATGACCCAGCGGGCCATTCGCGGGTCGCGTCCCTGTCACGACAAGCAGCGTGACGTCGGCCTCTATTGCCGCATCGCTGCCTTGCGGCATCGTGAAGGGGGCACGACGGGGCGGTTGGTCTGACGGCCCGGAAAACCCATCGTGCAGATCGCGCAAAAAGCGCGGTTCCGCCAGCTTGTCCATGCCAACGATTGCCGGGTCGCCTCAGGCTTTCCATCCGCACCGAACCTTGTCGGCGGAAAAGAGGGCGCGTTTGTTCACTGGCAGCTGAGTCGCGATCCGTCTCAACCCGGCGCAACCTTCCAATTTGTCGATTGTGATGGGCACGTCGGCCGTCAGGCCGGATGATCCGACCATGGCGAGGTGCGTTGCAGGGCGGCGTCAAGATCCTCCATCGTCACAGGCAATCCAAGGTCGACGAGAGAGGTCACGCCGTGCCCTTGGATCCCGCAGGGCACGATCCCGTCGAAATGGCTCAGGTCCGGTTCGAGGTTGATCGACAGGCCATGAAACGACACCCAGCGGCGCAGACGGATGCCGATGGCGGCGATCTTGTCCTCGCGCGGGGTGCCGTCCGGCAGGGGGGCCTTGTCGGGCCGCGCGACCCAGACACCGACGCGCCCCTCTCGGATCTCGCCGCGCACCCCGAACTCGGCAAGGGCGGCGATCACCCAGCTTTCCAGCATCTCGACGAACGCCCGAACGTCCCGGCCCCGAGTGCCGACGTCCAGCATGCAATAGACCACGCGCTGGCCGGGCCCGTGATAGGTATACTGTCCGCCGCGTCGCGCCTGATACACGGGGAATCGGTCCGGCTGGCGCAAATCTTCGATTCGCGCTGAGGTGCCGGCGGTATAGAGCGGCGGATGTTCGAGCAGCCAGAGCGCCTCCGACGCCGTGCCCGACAGGATATGATCGACCCGCGCCTCCATCTCGGTCAGGGCCGTGGGGTAGGGCACCGGCGCCGCAGAGGTGATCCAGTCAGGTGTCATCGCGCCCTTGCCTGCGCCCAAATTTCAGGCGCCCTTCAACTTTTGTTTTGGTGATCGGCGATCCTTCGCCTAACGTTTCGCACATATTGCAGCGACTATCTTGGGGATACATTGAAATGTTCAGGAAACTTGGAATCACAACCGCGACTGCCATCGCGCTTGCCCTCCCAGCCCCGGTTCTTGCCGGAAGCGGCGATTTTGCCGCGGGTCTTGTCGGGGGTCTGATCGGGGGCGCTATCATAAACCAGCAGCGGGCCCAGCCGCGCAGCACCGCGCCGCGCCGGACCACCACGTCCACCCGCTCCGTTGCCAGCAGCACGCAGCGTCAGGAAAATCGCGAGGTGCAGACCGCGCTGAATTACTTCGGCTTCGACGCCGGATCACCCGATGGCGTGCTCGGAAGCAAGTCCCGGTCCGCCGTTTCCTCGATGCAGGCATTTCTGACGATGCCCGTCGATGGCACGCTCACATCGTTCGAGCGCGACATTCTGCTCGGCGCACACGCCCGTGCCCTGTCCGGCAACCCCGACACGGTCCGCCTGATCTCGACCTCGCCTCTGGGCGCGCGCGCCGCCCTGCAGGCCCAGAAAGACCTCATGACGGGGGGCACCGGCCAGACGGCGTTGCGGACTGTCGGCTATCCCGGCCTGCCGCTGGAAGTCAGCCGCGCCGTAGATGAGATCGCGGCCTCGTCCGACCCGTCTCCGGAGCAGCTTCTGCAACGCGCCGGGTTCGTTCAGCTGGCGGATATGAACGGTGACGGAACCAACGATTACATCCTCGATACATCGTATTCGGGATCGTCGTTCTGGTGCTCCGCGTCGCAGTGCAAGACAATGGTGTTCGTCTCGACGCCCTCGGGCTATGCCCGGAACGATCTGCTGGCCCATTCGCCCACGGCCGCGACGTTCGAGTGCTTCGGCGCATCGTGTCGCCTGTCCGGCGCGCCTTCTGGAACGGTGATGGCGGCAGCGCCTGCCGCACCGGAGCCGCAGGCCGACTCGGGCACGACGATGGTCGCGG
>JBARXR010000312.1:0-6133 GCA_049647445.1 Jannaschia sp.
GGCGGGTTCCAGCCGCAGGGCGGCGCCGCCGATCCCGGCCCACCCCAGGCCCGGACCGGGCCGTGCTTCCAGATCGACCGGATCATCGTGACGGGCGTGACCCGCCTGCCACCGGGACTGGTCGAGACGCTGATCGCACCCTATGCCCCCAATTGCATGCAGGGGGCCGACATCCAGTCCGTCATGCGCGCGATCGATGGGACGTATGCCGATCGCGGCTACATCACCTCCAAGACCTATATCCCCGGCCAGAACCTTGCCGACGGCACGCTGACACTGGAGGTGGTGGAGGGAACGGTAGAGGGGATCTTCATCGCCGACGAGGCCGGGGAAATCGTCGGTCGTCGCGGCGAACGTCTTCTGGGGACGGCTTTCCCGAGGGTCGAGGGAGAAATTCTCGATCTGCGCCGCTTCGAGCAGGGTCTCGATCAGATGAACCGCCTGCCATCCGTGGACGCGACGCTGCGCCTGCAGCCCGGCGACACGCCCGGCGGATCCTATGTCATCGTCGACCGCATCCAGAAAGACCGGTTTCGTGGCCTCGTCCGGTTCGACACGCTGGCATCGCGATCGACCGGACGCAACCGGCTGACGTTCGACCTCGCGGCGGATGACATACTGGGCGCGAACGATACCTGGGCGGCAAGCCTTGCGGGGACGGCCAACACCAACGCGCTGACCTTCGCGGGCAGCATTCCCTATGGCGCGAACACCTTCGAGTTGGGCCTGAGCTATTCCGAGTACCTGAGCATCCTGTCGCCCGTCTCGGAGCTTTTCGGGACGTCGAGCACCGTCGATCTGGCCCTGCGCCGGATGCTGCGCCGGGGACAATTGTCGACCACGGAGGGCAAGGTCAGCTTCGGGTATCGGGACGGCGCACGTCTGGTAAACGACACCGCCCTCACGCCGCAGCGCCTGGCCTCCCTGAACCTGAGCCTGCGGCACATCCAGCTTGGCGAGACCGCGCGCAATTCCTACGACATCGCGATCGAGGTCGGCCTGGCGGCCTTCGGGGCAACCGAAGACCCCGTCGATCCTGCCCGCGATCAGCCGCGCGCGCAGTACCAGCGGTTGCTGCTGGGCTGGCAACGTCAAGGCGCGCTTGGCACCCTCGGCACCCTGGTCACCGACGTGCAGGGCCAAGTCAGCCCGGACACCCTCTTTGGCAGCGAACAGATGGCCCTCGGCAGCTATTCCACCGTGCGGGGCTATGCCGAGCCGATCACCTCCGGCGAGAACGGAGCATATCTGCGCAGCGATCTCTATCTTGCGCCGGACGTCTGGACGCGCCTCCTGCCGAAGGCCGCGCGCAGTGCGGCTGCCCGCCGGATCCAGCCGCATGTCTTTCTGGACATGGGCACCGTCCGCGATCGCGTCGGCGGCGACTGGGGCAGCGCGGCCGGCGCAGGCTTCGGTCTTTCGGCCCAGACCGAGCGTTTCACCGCGTCCGGGATCGTCGGCGTGCCGTTGATCGACAGCCGTGGAAAGCTCCGGAGCAGCACGCCCGTCGTTCAGATCAGGCTCGATTTCAAGGCGTTCTAGGCCCGTGCGGTCGAACACCCCCTTGCCGTGGCGCCGGTTCGATCCGTAACGTAACCGGGTCGTCACGGCTTCGGGCCGGATCAACCGGAGGGTTTCGCGCATGCCGATCAAGAACCGCCTGTCGGACATGCAGGCCGAGATCGCCGGTTGGCGCCGCGATATCCATGCGCATCCGGAATTGCGGTTCGAGGAACATCGCACCGCGGACCTCGTGGCCGGAAAACTGCGCGCGTTCGGCTGCGACGAGGTCGTGACCGGCGTTGGCCGCACCGGCGTCGTCGGCGTGATCCACGGGCGGTCGGGGGCGTCCGGCAAGGTGATCGGCTTTCGGGCCGACATGGATGCCCTGCCCTTGCAGGAGACGACCGGTCTGCCCCATGCGTCCACCTGCGCCGGACGGATGCATGCCTGCGGCCATGACGGGCACACGGCGATGCTTCTGGGGGCGGCGCAGTACCTGGCGGAGACACGGCATTTCGACGGAACGGTCGTGGTGATCTTCCAGCCCGCCGAGGAAGGCGGGGGCGGCGCGCGGGCGATGGTCGAAGATGGGCTGATGGACCGCTGGAACATTCAGGAAGTGTACGGAATGCACAATTGGCCCGGCCTTCCGGTCGGAACCTTTGCCGTCCGCGATGGCGCCCAGATGGCGGCCGCCGATTTCTTCGAGATCAAGGTGCAGGGACAGGGCGGACACGCGGCCCTGCCGCATCAGGCCGTGGATACCACGCTCGCCGCCGCACAGGTCGTCGTCGCGGTGCAATCCATCGCCGCGCGCAACATCGATCCCCTGAAGACCGTCGTCGTTTCCATCTGCGGCATGCGCAGCGACAGCGACACCTTCAACGTCATTCCCGATCAGGTCACCCTGCGCGGCACGGCCCGGTATCTCGATCCGGCGGTGCAGGCGGTAATCATCGCCCGGCTGACGGCGCTGGCGGAACATACGGCCATTGCCTTCGGCGCAACGGCGGAAGTGACCTACATTCCGTGCGTTCCGCCCACGATCAACACCCCCGAAGCGGCGCAACGGGCGGCAGAGGTCGCGAAGGCCGTCGCCGGCGACGTTGTCCGGGATCAGGATCCGGTCATGCCGGGCGAGGATTTCGCGGACATGCTGGCGGAACGGCCAGGGGCGTTCCTGTTCATCGGCAATGGCGACAGCGCGGACCTGCACAATCCGGCCTATGAGTTCAACGACGACGCCATCCCGGCGGGGTGCAGCTGGTTCGCGGAAATGGCGGAACGCCGCATGCCTTTGGGTCAGGACTGACCGGACCCGGATCGGTCGCGGGCCAGCGGTGCGCTGGCTCCGGTCGCGGGCACGGGTCGACCAGCGTGATTGCGCCCAATCGGCCTGTCCGAGGAACAAAGAACCAGACGGCTCGTTATCCCTGTCCAATCAGGAGACGCCCGCATGTCAAAGATCACGACCATCAACCCCGCCACCGAAGAAAAGATTCAGACCTATGACCTGATGACCGAGGCAGAGGCCGTGGACCGGTTGGAGGCATGTCATGCAGCGTTCCTCGACTGGCGCAAGCTGTCCCACCGGGAGCGCGCGCCCTATCTCGAGAAGATCGCGGCGAAGCTTCGCGACAACGCCGAGGATCTCGCGGCCCTGATGACGCGGGAAACCGGCAAGCTGCTGAAGGACGGGCAGCGCGAGGTCGAGATCTGTGCCGCCATCTTCGAATACACGGCCCAGGCCGGTCCGGCCGCGCTGGCCGACGAGGAGCGCACCCATGGATCGGGCGACAAGCGCGGTGTGGTCAGCTATCAGCCCATCGGCGTGATCTATTCGATCCAGCCGTGGAATTTCCCGCTCTATCAGCCTGTGCGGGTGCTGGCCGCCAACCTGATGGCCGGGAATGGCTGCGTTCTGAAACATGCCTCGATCTGCACGGGATCGGGCTTGCGCCTGCGCGAACTTTGCATCGAGGCCGGCCTGCCCGAAGACCTGTTTCAGGTGATCCTGATCGACCATGACGTGAGCGACCGACTGATCGCCCATCCGAAGGTTCGCGGTGTGACCCTGACGGGCAGTGACGGAGCAGGGCGGCATGTCGGCGCCGTGGCGGCAAAGGCGCTCAAGAAAACCGTGCTGGAGCTGGGGTCGAACGACGCCTACCTCGTGCTTGAAGATGCCGACATCGAAACGGCGGTGAAATTTTCGGTCATGGGACGCCTCTACAACAACGGCGAAACCTGCGTGGCCGCCAAGCGCTTCATCGTCACCGACAAGGTCTATGATGCATTCGTCGACGCCTTCGTCGCCCAGATGCGAGAGATCACGATGGGCGACCCGACGGACTCGAAGACCGGGCTGGGCCCGCTTTCAAGCCAGGATCAGTTCGACACCGTCAAGAAGCAGGTCGATGACAGCGTCGAGAAGGGAGCGAAGATCCTGTGCGGGGGCACGGCGCCGGATCGGACGGGCGCATATTATCCGGCGACGGTCCTCGCGGACCTCGCCCCGGGCATGCCGGCCTATGACGACGAGATATTCGGCCCCGTTGCATCGATCATTCGGGCGCGGGACGATGCGGATGCGATGCGGCTGGCCAACGAAAGCCGCTACGGTCTGGGGGGCGGGATCTTCTGCAAGGACGAAAAGCACGCCCTCGACCTGGCGCGGGATCAATTCGATACCGGCATGATCCGGATCAACTCTTTCGGGGCCGCCGATCCGAACATGCCCTTCGGAGGCGTCAAGGATTCCGGTTACGGACGCGAACATGGCGGCTTCGGCATGAAAGAGTTCGTGAACGTGAAGGCGATCTTCCTGCCCTGACGCGGGCGCACGGGTCGGCCTGCGGGGCCGACCATCCATCTATTCTGACCCAAAGGACTGCTCAATGCCCATGAATATTCTTATCGCGGGTGCGACCGGCGCAACTGGCCGACATCTGGTCCGGGACCTGATCGGTCGCGGCCACGCGGTCACCGCCCTCGTGCGCGAAAGTTCGGATACGGACGCTCTGCCGAACGAGGTCAGTTTGCGCCACGGTGATCTGACCGATCTTCAGGCCGGTGTCTGCGACGGCATTGACGTGGTCGTCTTCGCGGCCGGGTCCGGCGGTTCCACCGGGACGGAAATGACCGATCAGGTTGACCGCGACGGCGCGCAGCGCCTGATCGATCGTGCCGGTGATGCTGGCGTCCGACGCTTCGTGATGCTGAGTTCCGTCGGCGCCGACCAGAGCAACCCGGAAGGCGACCTTGCGCATTATCTCAAGGCCAAACACGATGCGGATGAGTACCTGAAGGCATCGGGGCTGACCCATGCGATCTTGCGGCCCGTGGCCCTGACCAACGACGACGCGAGCGGGGATGTGATCTTGGGCGATGATGTCGACACGGGTGCGAAAGCGTCCCGCGCGGACGTCGCCCGCCTGTTGGCCGATGCGGCCACGACCGGGCAATATGACGGCATGGCACTCGACATGCAGTCGACCTAACGACGCGCAACCCGCGGCGCTAGGCGATCAGATCGGCGATCCGCGTCCGGCAGTAGGTATGGATTTCGCCGCTTCTGGTCAGCCAGATCTTGTCGCGATGAGTTGCGATATGCATCAGCGCATGGCGCAGATGACGCAGGCGATACGGCTGTCCCACCAGATAGGGGTGCAGGGCGATCCCCATGACGAGGGGCTGCCCCTCGGATTGCTCCAGCATTTCGTCGAAATTGTCGATGATCATGTCCGCGAAGGCGGCCGCGCCATCCTTGCGCGCGACGATCGACGGGATGTCGTTGACCTCCTGCGGGTAGGGAATGGACAACAGACGCCCGGCGGTCGTCTCCATCCAGATCGGTTGATCGTCCATGCACCAATTCAGCGTGTACCCATAGCCCGCCGCGGCCAGCAGGTCGGGCGTCTCTAGGTTCTCGGCGATCCAAGGCGACAGCCAGCCTTGCGGGGTGACGCCCTCCGCGTCCGCAAGAACCTTCGTCGACTCCGCGATCAGCGTCGCTTCCCCGCCGGGGGCCATCCCGCTTTGCCGTTCGGAGTTGGTCCGACCGTGACCGACCACCTCATCGCCCCGCGCCCGGAACGCGGACATCAGGTCGGGCGCGTAATCATACATCGCGCTGTTGGCGAGGACACAGACCGGAAGATCGAGCGCATCGAACATGTCGCGCATCCGCCATGCTCCGACGCGATTGCCGTAATCGCGCCAAGCATAGTTCAGGACATCCGGTTGCGGGCCACCGGGTGCGAGTTCCGCACCCATCCCTTCACCGAAGGCGAAATGTTCGAGGTTGAGGGCGATATAGACGGCGAGACGCCGGCCGTTGGGCCAGTCATAATCGGCCCGGTCCGTGATCGCGGAATATCCATAGCGCCCGTGGCTCGCGACCATGACTAAAGCTCCGCTTCCGCCAGGCCCGCCTTGTGCAGCAGGATCTCGGCACTGTCGTTCCAGACGTCCGTTCCGACGATCTTGCCGTCCCGCACGATGAACTTGTCCATGTAGCGGTTGGTTTCGAACGCCGTCCCGTCCTTCCATTCACCGTAAAGATAGCCGGTGTTGTAGACGTGAACATCCCCTGTTTCCGGGTCCAGCGCGGCATCCGTCCGCAGGAACC
>JBARXR010000313.1:0-3709 GCA_049647445.1 Jannaschia sp.
TTTCCGATCTTTCGACGCGCCGCTCAGTTCGGGATGTCGCCCGAGATCCCCTCGACGTAGAAGTTCATCCCCGCCAGCGAACCGTCGTCGGCGACTTCACCCTCGGCAAGCCAGACGCTTCCGTCCTGCTTGTTGATCGGTCCGGTGAACGGGTGATAGCTGCCGTCGGTTATGGCGGCGATCATGGCTTCGGCTTCGGCCTTCACGTCGGCGGGAACCGCATCGGTGATCTCGCCGATGACGACCTCGCCCTCGGGCATGCCAGCCCAGGACGCCTGCTGCTCCCAGGTGCCGTCCATCACCGCCTGCACCCGCTTGATGTAATAGGGGTTCCAGTTGTCGATGATCGAAGCGACGCGCGGCATCGGCGCGAAGGCCGCCATGTCGGACGCCTGGCCGAAGGTATAGATCGTGGCCCCGTTCGCATTCGCTTCCTGCGCGGCGGCATGGGGCGCGGTGCTGTCGGTGTGCTGCAGGATCACGTCGACGCCCTGGTCGATCATGGCGCGGGCGGCGTCGGCCTCCTTCGCGGGATCGAACCACGTGTACGCCCAGGTCACGACCATCTCGACGTCGGGATTGACCTTCTTGGCGTGGAGATAGCTGGAGTTGATGCCATGGATGACCTCGGGGATCGGGAAGGACCCGATATAGCCGATCTTGTTCGTCTCGGTCAGGTGGCCTGCGATCGTGCCGATGACGGCGCGACCCTCGTAGAAGCGGGCGTCGTAGGTCGAAACATTCGGATGCTCGCGCTTGAAGCCGGTGGCGTGCTCGAACTTCACGTCCGGAAATTTCGCGGCGACGGCGTTTGTCGCATCCATGTAGCCGAACGACGTGGTGAAGATGATGTCGGCACCCTGCAGCGCCATCTGGGTGATCGCGCGCTCGGCGTCGGCCCCCTCGGGAACGGATTCCTGATAGACGGTCTCGACCTGGTCGCCGAATTCGGCCTCGACGGCGAGGCGGCCCTGGTCGTGCTGGAACGTCCAGCCACCGTCACCGATCGGCCCGACGTAGATGAAGCCGACCTTGACCGGATCGTCCTGCGCCAGCACGGGCGCCGCAAGGCCCAGCGCCATCGCGCCTGCCAGTAATGTCGTGAATTTCATTCGGTACTCCCCAGGTGTTGCGCGTCTCTCAGGTGGACGCGTGGAACGGTTTGCCAAGTGCTGCGGGCGCGTCTCCGCCCCGCCCGGCGCGCCGGGAGATAAGCACGAGGACGAGGATGGTGACAAGGTAGGGGGCAGTGGAAAGCACCTCGACCGGGACCCGCGCGCCGGCCGTCTGCAGGTTAAGCTGCAACACGGTGATCCCGCCGAAAAGATAGGCACCCACCAGAACGCGCGCGGGCTTCCAAGAGGCGAAGACCACGATGGCCAGGGCGATCCAGCCCGCCCCCGCCGTCATCCCGTCGGTCCACTGGGGGACGCGCACAAGGCTCAGGTATGCGCCGCCAAGCCCCGCGCAGGCCCCGCCGAAGGCGATCGCCATCAGGCGGACGCGGCGCACGTGATAGCCGAGCGCGTGCGCGGCATCGTGGCTTTCGCCGACGGCGCGCAGGATCAGGCCCGCGCGGGTGAACCGCAGGAACGCCCAGGTGCCCGCCACCAGCACAAGGGAAATGTAGACCATAGGATCATGGCCGAAGATCACGCGGCCCACGAACGGCAGGTCCGACAGCGGCCCGAGATCGACGCGCTGCAAGCCATCCACCTTGATCCCGACGTATCCCTGTCCGAGCAGACTGCTCAGCCCGAGTCCGAACAGGGTCAACGCCAATCCGGTCGCGACCTGGTTGGACAGCAAGACCTGCGTCAGGAACCCGAAGAGAAGCGCCATCGCCGCCCCGCCAACCGCCGCCACGACGAAGCCGAGCCAGGCCGAGCCGGTCTCGACCCCCGCGATGAAGCCGCAGATCGCGCCCATGATCATCATCCCCTCGACCCCGAGGTTCAGCACGCCGGACCGCTCCACCACCAACTCGCCCAGGGCGGCCAGCAGGATCGGGGTCGCCGCGACCATGAGAGAAGCGATCAGCAGGGTGGGAGAGATTGACGACAGGTCCATTCAGACGGCCTCCGCACCAGAGTTCCGGAAGATGATGAAGGCGATCACCGTGGCGAAGACCCCGAGCATCAGCGACATCCGCCACGCCTTGACGTCGACCCACGGCAACCGGGCCCGCATCCGGTCCAGAAAGCCCTGCGTGGTCATGTACCGGAATACCGCATAGCCGACCCCGAGCGCCGCGAGTTCCCACACGACCTCACCTGCGCCGAACATCGTCGAAGCCGACAGCGCCAGCCCCATCACCAGTGCGCCGACCACGATGCCGTATGCCCACGTCAAACCGCCACCCCGCGCCCGATCCGCACGCGGAAGTTCGACAGCACGTCGATCCCCAGCAGGAAGAACAGAAGCATCCCCTGAAAGGCCGAGATCGCGGCCACGGGCAGACCGAGGTTCGACGCCGCGTTGTCGCCGCCCACGTAGGTCAGCGCCATCAGCAACCCCGCCGCAAGGATGCCCAGCGGGTTCAGCCGTCCGAGGAACGCAACGATGATCGCCGTGAAACCGTAGCCCGAGCCGAAGTCGATGCTGATCTGACCCGCCGGTCCCGTTACTTCGAAAAGGCCCGCCATGCCCGCCAGCACGCCCGCAAGACCAAGGCAGAACACGACGAGGCGCGCAGGATGCACCCCGGCGAAGGCGGCGGCGCGCGGGGCCGATCCGGTCAGCCGGATATGAAACCCCATCAGGTGCCGCGCCAGCAACACTTGCGCCAAGATCACCGCAATCAGGGCTGCGACCACGCCCCAGTGCATCCCCGTGCCCGCGATCAGTTCGGGGTTGGCCGACGTGGCCCATCGCGACAGGTTGCGCGAACCGGGAAACCCCACGGCCTCCGGGTTGCGCAGCCACGAGACGGCGGCGGACGCGAGGATGTTCTCGGCCACGTAGACCAGCATCAGCGACACGAGGATTTCATTGGTCCCGAACCGGATGCGCAGGAAGGCGGGGATCATCGCCCAGGCAAAGCCGCCCAGCGCGCCGCAGACCACCATCAGCGGAAAGATCAGCACCGAGGTCGAGGGATAGAACGCCAGCCCCGCGCCCGCGCCGCAGATTGCACCGATGATGTATTGCCCCTCGGCCCCGATGTTCCAGATGCCTGCCCGGAACCCCATCGCGAGGCCGACGGCGATCAGGATCAGCGGTCCCGCCTTCACCAGAAGCTGGCCTCGGAAGTAGAAGGCAAATTCCCCGAAGACCGGGTCCCAGAAGATTGTGCGCAGGGCGGCGAAGGGGTCTTTTCCCAGCACCGCGAACATGATGCCACCCGCGATCATCGTCAGCGCGACCGCGACCAGTGGCGAGGCGGCCTGCCAGGCCTTCGACGGTGTCGGCCTGCGCTCCAGCCGGATCATGATGCCGCCCCCGGATGCCCGACCCGGATCACCCCGGACGCACCCGCCCGTTCGACGTGTCCGGGCGCGCGCTCAGACATGCGCCGTTTCCAGGTCATGCGCGCCGCCCAGCATCAGGCCAATCCGCTCGATCGTCAGGTCCGACGTCGGCACCGGTGGCCCGAGACGGCCCTCGTTCAGGGCCGCGAAACGATCCGACACCTCCAGCAATTCGTCCAGGTCTTGCGAGATCACGACCACGCCGGCGCCGCCCGCCGCCAGGTCGAGCAGGGCCTGCC
>JBARXR010000314.1:0-1675 GCA_049647445.1 Jannaschia sp.
TTCGGTCCCGGCCTGATCGCCGAGGATCTGGCCGAGCAATTGCCTTGTGTGCTGCGCGATCTCGGTGTCTAGGCGGCGTGCAGCGCAGCACCCCGGGCGCGCGCGCCGTCAGCGGTGCTCAGTTCCAGCCCGTCGGCATACAGAATATGCGGCGCGTCGCAGAAGATCTGGATCAACGTCTGATCCTGTTCACCCAGATCGCGGATGAATTCGCCGTCCACCAAAGCCCGTGCCGCCACCAGCGCCCGTTCCGAGTTGAACATCGCCCGGGCCCGCCAATCGCGCACCAGAACCATCTGATCCCCGGCCAGCAGCGCGTCACGTTCGGGGCGGGTATGCCCCAGTGAGCCTGCGGCAAGCGCAATGGTACGCACCTTGCGCGTGGTCCGCTGGATATGGAGAACTTTGGATATGCCCGTGTCGCGGGTGATGATCTTGTCACCGATCGACAGGAATTCTACCGGGATTTCGCCATCGAGTGTGAGCAGCGATGTGCCTTGTACCAGTCCTGTATCCAGAACGGCATAGGGCGAATATTGGCCCGTTTGCGGATTGCCTCCGCTAACGCGCCCGACCGTATTCGGTTTCATGGGCGTCACTTTCTTGTTTTACCTACCTCAGGTTTGAGCAAGATATGCGAAGATACCTTTAATGTCTTGTGTTTTTTGCTCTCGCGTCGGGCAGGGTGGTTTGATAGTCAGCACTCAATGCGGGTGTGGCGGAATTGGTAGACGCACCAGATTTAGGTTCTGGCGCCTTTGGCGTGGGGGTTCGAGTCCCTTCACCCGCACCACTCTCCTCTACCGGTAGCAGCGAAATCTGGTGCAAATATGGCGGGACGTTCGGTCTGCGGTTGCAGGATCGGACATCTGGTCGACAAATGGGAACATGGCACGCGCTGCCGGCGCGCTGAACCTTCGCAGATTCGCGCCCACATCCGGGGTTTGCGAAGGCCCAAGATCGCAGGATGGGGCCAAGACGCGGCTGCGCTGCTGATTTTAGCCTAAAAATTGGGCAGGGCTTTGCCGCGACAGGATATCACTGGCGATCAACCGGGATCTTGGTTGTGGACGGCATGCACCGCAGGCGGAGAAGGGCCTGGTCAGATCGTGATGTCCGTTCTGATCGCGTTGGCGGCACGCCGTGCCGTTCTGCATCGAACCACTGACAAACGAAGCCTCAGGCGGCTTTCCAGGTTTTGCTTTCCTTGGGTTTGGATGCTTTGTGCATATCGACATAGAACGTCGTGCCGACACCGGGCTCGCTGTCATATCCGATCACACCGCCATGCGCCTCGACGATCCGCTTGGAAATGCTGAGCCCAAGGCCCGTACCGCCGAATTTACGGCTGTCCTGACCGTCCAGCTGAATGAACTCCGCAAAGACCGCTTCCTCCATGTTTTCCGCGATACCGATGCCCCGATCCGCAACCGACAGACGCACCATATCTTCGTTCAGATTGAGCGACACGCGGATCACGCCATGTCCGTCGGAAAACTTGGCGGCATTGGACAGAAGGTTCATCAGAACCTGATCCAGACGCTTCCGGTCGCCCTTGATCCAGTAGGGTTCGATCGGACGGACGGTGTTGATGTCGACACCCAGATTTACGGCAAAAGGTCTGAAACGGTCGACGGTTTCGTTCATCAGCTGACCTAACTCCAATGTCTCAAAG
>JBARXR010000315.1:0-11396 GCA_049647445.1 Jannaschia sp.
GTCGGCAGCAGCATCGCCTTGATATGGCCGGGCATATCGTCGGGACCCTCAAAGGTATGGGTGAGGTAGGCCATGCTCGGGTCGGTCGTGGGCGGCGCGAGACGGTGAAGGTAGGCGGTCAGGTCGCTTTGCACCTCGGGGTCGGCGTTCTCCTGGATGAGAAGACTGGCGGAGGTGTGGCGGATCATCAGCGTCAGAAGACCGGTCTGGGCGGGGAGCCATGTGGCGACCTCCGCCGTGATCTCGGTCAGGCCGGGGCCATGGGTGCGGAAGGTGAAAGTGCTGTGCATGGCCCCGGTCAGCCGAAGATCCGGTCGCCCTGCTGGTCGATCATCTGCTTGGCTTTGGCGAGGGAAATGGCGGCGCATTCGTCCCGGTCCCGGATCGTATCGGCGCGGATCAGATGGTGGGTCTGCCCGTCCTTATCGATCAGCGCCGAAATGCGCCACTCCCCCCCGGCCTTCATCGGATCGGGGCGGATCGTGAAGCCGTTGTAGGTTTCGGGTGGAGTGGGGGCGGTCTCGGGTGCGGAGCCGCCACCGAAAAGTTTCGAGAAAAGGGACATGGGACGTGTCTCCGGATGGGATGCCATTGTCCTGGCGGGAGGAATGGTAGAGTGAATACTCGCTTTGATTGGCGGGAATTACCAGTCGCAGGCATACTCCGGCTGCGCTTGGCCAGCGTTGCAAGCCAATTCTGCGCGGGGGAATCGAACCGAGTGGCCGGAAAAGTCCGCACCGAAACCACCGTTTGCCCACCCCCACGTCCCCTTGCCGAAGATCGGGCTGAAGGCATCGCACGACCGACCCAGAAATATCTGTTCGACGCCTTCGATCACTTTGGAATTTGCCCCCGCTTCAATGTGACGGGATACGGGAAATCTCGATGTCAGGATGAAACCATTCTCGTTGCAGACGAGGTCATAGCTGTGCCCGTCGGATGATACATACGCCTGCGCCGCCGTCGACAGGACGGCGGCGCAGATGCCGATTACCGCTACCGGTTTTTTCACTGATCCAGGAACGACCGCAGCTTCCGCGACCGGCTCGGATGCTTCAGCTTCCGCAGCGCCTTCGCCTCGATCTGGCGGATGCGCTCGCGCGTGACGCTGAACTGCTGGCCGACCTCTTCCAGCGTGTGGTCGGTGTTCATGCCGATGCCAAAGCGCATCCGCAGGACACGTTCCTCACGCGGGGTGAGGGATGCGAGGACGCGGGTCGTGGTTTCCTTCAGGTTTTCCTGAATGGCGGAATCCAGCGGCAGGACGGCGTTCTTGTCCTCGATGAAGTCGCCAAGCTGGCTGTCTTCCTCGTCGCCGATGGGCGTCTCGAGCGAGATCGGCTCCTTGGCGATCTTCATCACCTTGCGGACCTTCTCGAGCGGCATCTGAAGCTTGGCGGCCAATTCCTCGGGCGTGGGCTCGCGTCCGATCTCGTGCAGCATCTGACGACCCGTGCGGACCAGCTTGTTGATCGTCTCGATCATATGGACCGGAATCCGGATCGTCCGCGCCTGGTCGGCGATGGACCGGGTGATGGCCTGCCGGATCCACCACGTCGCGTAGGTCGAGAACTTGTAGCCGCGCCGGTACTCGAACTTGTCCACGGCCTTCATCAGGCCGATGTTGCCTTCCTGGATGAGGTCCAGGAATTGCAGGCCGCGGTTGGTGTATTTCTTGGCGATGGAAATCACGAGGCGAAGGTGGGCCTCGACCATTTCCTTCTTTGCCTGACGCGCTTCCTTCTCGCCCTTCTGGACCTGGTTCACGATCCGGCGGAATTCGTTGATGTCCACGCCGACGTACTGGCCGACCTGCGCCATGTCGTTGCGCAACTCCTCGACCTTGTCGCGATTGCGCTCGAACAAGGCCTGCCAGCCGCGACCGGGCTTTTCGGCCATGCGGTCGACCCAACCGGGGTCAAGCTCGTGGCCACGGTACTCGTCGACGAACTCGCGACGGTTGATCCGCGCCTGATCCGCCAGCTTCACCATGCCACTGTCGATGGACATGATCCGGCGGTTGATGCCGTAGAGCTGGTCGATGAGGGCTTCGATCCGGTTGTTGTGCAGATGCAGCCCGTTCACCAGTTCGACGATTTCGGAGCGGAGCGACTGATACGTCGCCTCGGCCTTTTCCGAAAAGCTGTTGTCTTCATTGAGCGTCGCGGAAATCCGCAGGTCCTGCATCTCTGCCAGCTTGGCATAGTCACCGGCGATCACGTCCAGCGTTTCCAGAACGCGGGGTTTCAACGCGGCCTCCATCGCGGCAAGCGACATGTTTGCCCCGTCGTCTTCGTCTTCGTCCTCGTCGTCGTTACCGGACAGCGGGTTGCCGTCCGCATCCAGTTCCTGCTTGGCGTCTGCCCTGTTGTCGTTTGCGGGGGCGACCGCTCCGACAACGGGCGTCTCTGCCTCGTCCTCCATCTGGTCGCCGAAGGTGGTCTCGAGGTCGATCACATCTCGCAGAAGAATGTCTTCGGACAGAAGTTCGTCGCGCCAGATCGTGATGGCCTGAAAGGTCAGGGGACTTTCGCAAAGCCCCAGGATCATCGTGTTGCGACCAGCTTCAATCCGCTTCGCGATGGCGATCTCGCCTTCGCGCGACAGCAATTCGACCGAACCCATTTCCCGCAGGTACATCCGGACCGGGTCGTCCGTCCGGTCGAGTTTCTCGGCACCGGCCGACGTCGTGGCGACATCGCCACCGCGGCCGGACGCGTCGACAAGCTCGGTCGAACCCTTGTCCTTGTCGCCGTCTTCCTCTTCGGCTTCCTCGGCTTCGATGATGTTGATGCCCATCTCCGAGAGCATCGACATCACATCCTCGATCTGTTCGGACGACACCTGTTCCGGCGGCAAGACCTGATTGAGCTGGTCATACGTGATGTACCCGCGGGTGCGGGCCTCGGCGATCATGCGTTTGACGGCAGCCTGCGACATGTCGAGCGAGATGTCGCCGTCGTTGTCCTGCTTCTGGTCGTCGGTATCTTTGGCCATCTGTGACGCTCCTCCGGCGGAGTGATTCCATAAATCCAGGCGTGTACGAATCACTAGCGCGAATCGTCGGGGGCCGCACCCCGAATCACTTTTTGCGGCTTTGCTTTCCTTTGGGCGTGGCCAAAAGGCTATCGTAGTGGTCTGCGTTGGAGGGCTCGATTGACATCGAAAGCCCCGTCCGATCCGCCTTTTGCGCCTGTTCGTTCCTCAGCGACGCCTGCGCAAGCCGCCAGGTCATCGCCTCATCGGCTCCTGTCGCGAAATCCTCCATTGCCTCGTGCCGTTCCTGGTCGGCGCCCCGCCGCGCGTCGAGACGTGTCAGGGCATCGCGGATGCAGGGACGGGCCGCGTCGCGATCAGCGCCCGGTCGGGCAACCGGCGAGATGCGGACTTGGGGCTGAGCGAGAAGGGATTCAAGGACTTCGTCCCCCAACGCCTGATTCAAATCGTCTCGAGCGGATGCCCCGACGCGTCCCGCCGGCAGCTGGAGGAGTGCGGCGGCAAGGCGCGCATGATTTTCCTGAGACCATTCCATCGCCTCGAGTGCCTCGGCGAATTCGTCGATCAGGTCGGGGTGAAGGGCGATCCCGGCCAGTGCGACCTGCTCCAAAACCGCATCCGGGCTGAGGCTGCCCTGCACGATGGGTGACGCCCGGGTCGCGCTCGCGGCGGGCGCGGGCGGTTGCCACCGACCCTTGCCGGGTTGAAACGGGCCCGGCGCAAAGGTCCTCGGGCTCCACGAATGGTCCGCGCTGACCGATCGGACGGGCGTGCCGAATATCTCCCCGCGCAGTCGCGCAATCTCCTCGCCGTAGTGGCGGCGCAGACGCTGGTCCTTGATCCGACCCAGCATCGCGCGCAGGTCGCGGTCCAGCATCGCGCGGCGTTCCGGGCTGTCGAACGATTTCCCGTCCGTCTCCCGCGCCCACAAAAGCGTCACCATGGGCTTCGCCGCGTCCAGCACGGCCTGCATGGCGGCGCGACCCTTGTCGCGGATCAGATCGTCCGGGTCCTGCCCTTCCGGCAGGATCGCGAACCGCAGGCTCTGCCCCGCTTCGATCAGCGGCAGGGCCAGATCGACCACGCGAAGGCCCGCCTTCTGTCCAGCCGTATCGCCGTCCAGCGCGATTACCGGCTCCGGCGCGACGCGCCACATCAATTTCAACTGCCGTTCGGTCACTGCCGTGCCAAGCGGGGCGACGGCGCCACCGAACCCCGCCTGATGCAGGGCGATCACGTCCATATACCCCTCGGCCACGACAAAGGCCGCACCCTTGCCCACGGCCTGTCGCGCGGGCCCGAGGTTGTAGAGGTTTGCCCCCTTGTCGAACAACTCGGTCTCGGAGGAGTTCAAGTACTTTGCCTTGTCGTCAGGGTCCATCGCCCGCCCGCCGAATCCGATGACGCGGTGCCGCGTATCCCGGATCGGAAAGATGATCCGGTTGCGGAACTTGTCGAAGGTTCGCCCGGCATCGTTCTTTCCCGCAAGACCAACAGCCTCGAGCATGTCGAAGGGGATGCCCTTGGCGGTCAACGCGGATGTCAGCGCATCCCAGGACGCCGGGGCAAATCCGAGTTCGAAGGCGTCAAGCGTTTCGCGGCGCAGGCCCCGGCGATCCAGATAGGCCCGCGCCTCGGACACGGTACCCGTATCAAGCTGCAACCGGAACCACTTGGTCGCCTCCTCGGTCACTTGCGCAAGTTTGCTGCGGCGGTCGGATATTTCGGCCGCCTTCGGGTCGCGGGCGGGCATCGGTACGCCAGCTTCGCGGGCGAGGATCTCGACGGCTTCCATGAAACCGACGTTCTCGCTCTCCTGCACGAAACCGAACAGGTTACCCTTCGCCTGACAACCGAAGCAGTAGTAATATCCCTTCTGGTCATCGACATGGAAACTGGCGGACTTTTCCTGGTGGAACGGGCAGGGCGCCCACCAGTCGCCCTTGGCCTGGTTGGTCTTGCGCATGTCCCACGTGACCTTGCGCCCGACGACTTGAGACAGGCTCAACCGGGTGCGGAGGTCGTCAAGGAAGCTGTCGGGCAAACGCATGGTTCAAATATCGGGTCGCGGGGCGGCAGAGTCCAGCGGTGCCGATGCCGTGTCTGCCCAAAAAAACGGGACGTCACAGATCCGCGCGGGCTGTCACGCCTTTCATCGCCACAAGAATTTCATGAACGGCGCTCGCCGTCATGGAGCGGAAGACGAAAATCTCGAACGCCGCCGGACCGGTGCGGTGAAACAAGACGTTCATGTGCCCCAGCAAGCTGCGTGCGACGTGACCGACCTTGAACATCGCGGGGTTCAGGTCGATCGGCGTCAGCCGGGCAAGCACCTCCTCCGCCCCCGCGCCCTCGAGGCGCAGGATGACCCACGCGTCGGTCTGGTCGGTCATTGCGACGGCGGCGACGGGCGTCGGCGCAGGCCCGACAAGCAATGCCTGACCAGCGGCCGACCACAGCAGCACACCGCTGTCGTGCGGCAGGGAGCGGTTCGGCTGAGGCAAGACGAGACCCGACCCCGAAAGCGGTGCAAGCGAGGTGATCGCGTCCGGCACGACGGACGACAGGGTCAACGGACCGTGGCTGACCGGCAGCAGGTCGGCGGCGGGGTATGTCGGCATGAGTTTACCCACGGGCGCGTGCTCCGTCCGGATCGAACTGGACCGGGTCGCAAATCTCGACCTCGCAGCGGTGATTGCGGACGTGATCGACCAGTTGAAGCCGCTCACCGTGCCGCGCGCGTCCGTTCAGCAGAAATCCGAGCGCGATGTGGCTTCCGATTGCCGGTGACCAGCAGGGCGACGTCACATAGCCCTGATCGTTGGGGGGCGTGATGGCTTCACCCGGCTTGAAAAGATGCGCACCTGCCGTGATCCGGATCTCCGAGGTCACGGCGCGCAGCCCGACAAGTTCCTCCCGGTCGGTCAGCAGGGCGGGACGTCGGCTGGCGTCCTTGCCGATGCAATCCTTCCCGGTGGAAATCATCCGGTCCAGTCCGATGTCGAAAGCCGAAACCCGGCCCGTGATCTCGGAATGCGTGATGAACCCCTTTTCGATCCGCAGGACGTTCAGGGCTTCCATGCCGAATGGCCCTCCGCCCAATCCCTCGGCCCGCGCCACCATGTCCCGCCAGAGTGCCGCGCCATACCGCGCCGGTACGGCCACCTCATAGGCGTGTTCACCACTGAAACTGATGCGGAAAAGGCGACCCGGCACGTCGTGCACGGTCACCGGACCGCACCCCATGAAGGGAAAGGTCTCATCGTCGATAGTTTCGGACACGATGCCCCGAACCAGATCGCGCGCCTTGGGACCGGCGACGGAGAATTGTGCCCATTGCTCGGTCGCGGAGATCAGCGCGACATCCAGATCGGGACGCAGGCACTGGCTGACGAACTCGAGGTGCTGCATGACGGCGCCCGCCGCAGCGGTCGTTGTCGTCATGACGAAATGCCGATCGCCCAATCGCGCGGTGGTACCATCGTCCATCACGAGGCCGTCTTCGCGCAACATCAGCCCGTATCGTGCACGACCGACTTTCAGGGTCGAGACCGTATTGGTGTAAACGAAATCCAGAAACGCGGCGGCCCCGGGTCCCTGAATATCGATCTTGCCCAGCGTGGACACATCCGCGACGCCAACCGTTTCGCGCACCATGGCGGCCTCTCGCGTGCACGCCGCCAGCCAGTCCTCGCCCGGTTTCGGGAACCACCCGGGTCTGTACCACAAACCGGTTTCGATCATCGGCGCGCCGCGTTCGCGCATCGCGGGATCGGACGTGGTCAGGCGTTCGGGCGCGAAGCCCGCGTGTTGCGCGCCCGCCCCCATCGCAGAGATCGGAACCGGGACGAAGGGGGGCCGAAAGGTGGTGGTTCCTGTCTCGGCGATGCCACGACCGGTGGCATCGGCAAGGACGGCAAGCGCCGCCACGTTGGAAGATTTGCCCTGGTCCGTCGCCATGCCCTGCGTCGTGTAGCGCTTCATGTGCTCGACTGAGGCGAAATTTTCTCGCGCCGCTTGCCGGACGTCCTTGACCGTCACGTCGTTCTGGAAGTCGAGCCATGCGCGGTGCCGTGCCGTGTCGGGGGCGCCGACAGCCAGCGGTGCGATCTGCTTTGGTTCGGTGGCGTCCGCCTCGGGCAGGGTGACCGGCACCGCCTTGGCACGCAGGCTCGACAGGACGTCGCACGCGCGCCGGTGGCCTGTCTCGAGGGCTGCGGTTGTCGAGAAGGCCCCGGCGGCCGCTCCGGCGACCACCATGCCCGGCACGGCGTCGGGTGTCGGCAGGAAGGTGGCGAGGGAGGCGTCCCACACCGGCCGTGCGCCCGTGTGACAGGTCAGGTGGATCGTCGGGTTCCAGCCGCCCGAAACCGCGAGCGTATCGCAGTCGATCCTTCGATTGCCTGAGGCGGTGCGGACGGCGATACCGGTAAGCGACAAGTTACCTGACGTTCGGATCACCTCTCCCCTGATCGTGCCCTCCGGCGTGCCGTCGCGGGGATCGATGACGGCAGCGACCGTGATACCCGCCGCGCGCAGGTCGCGGACCGTGCGGTGGCCGTCGTCGCAGGTGGTAAAGACGGCGACACGCTTGCCCGGGGCGACCCCCCACCGGTGCAGATACGACCGCACGCCGGAGGCCAGCATCACACCTGGCCGGTCGTTCATCGGGAAGGCGATGGCCCTCTCCAGCGCGCCGGCGCAAAGCACCGTGCGCCGCGCAGCGATCCGCCAGAAGCAATCGCGCGGCAGATCGGGGTGCGGATCGGCGACGTGATGGCTGACCCGTTCCAAGGCACCGAACGTCCCTCCGTCATATGCGCCCGTGACGGATGTGCGCGTCATGATGCGCACACCTTTGGACAGCAGCGTCGCGGTCATCGAGTCGGCCCATGCGGCACCGGACTGGCCGTTCACCTGTTCATCCTCCGACAGAAGGCGACCGCCCAGGCGCTCCGTTTCTTCGCACAGGATGACATCGGCCCCGGCCGTCGCGGCCGTCAGGGCCGCGATGATCCCTGCAGGCCCCCCGCCCACCACCAGGACGTCGCAATGGGCAAAGGCCTTTTCCTGCCGCCACGGGTCGGGCAGGCCGGACAGCGCACCTAGCCCTGCGGCACGCCGGATGAGTGGTTCGTAAAGCTTTTCCCAAGCCGCTTTCGGCCACATGAACGTCTTGTAATAGAACCCCGCTCCAAGGAACGGTGCGACCAGATCGTTGACGCGCATCGCGTCGAATTTCAGCGAGGGCCAGGCGTTCTGACTGCGCGTCGTCAAACCGTCGAAGACCTCCTGCGTCGTCGCGCGGGTGTTCGGGACCGTGCGTGCTCCGGTGTGCGTGGCGATCAGAGCATTCGGCTCAGCGGAATCGGCGGTCAGCAAACCGCGCGGGCGGTGGTACTTGAAACTGCGGCCCACGAGGCGGATCCCGTTCGCCAGCAGCGCGGATGCCACGGTATCGCCCTGAAACGCCTCGACCGGTTTTCCGTCGAAGGTGAACCGCAGCGGACGGCTGCGGTCGACAAGGCCCTTTCCATCGACCCTCATGCGGTGTCCTCCCGCACCAGCCGGACCGACAGGATGTCGTGCGTGACCGTGTCCCGTTCGACCAACAGCCAGGCACGGCAACCGGCCTCGTGCTGCCACAGGTCGCGGGTCAGGCCCGCCGTGTTGTCGCGGTTGTGCAGGTAGTCGTCCCATTGTGCCGTTTCGGAACCCGCATCGGGGCGGTGCAGATAGGTCTCGTGACCCTTGTAATAGAACTCCCGCCGGTCGCGGTCGCCGCAGAGCGGGCATTTCAGGCGCATCGCAGGTCCTTCAATGCAGGTTGTGCTGGCTGCCGGTCGTCTCCTCGTCGATCAGGTCGCCCCGGGCGAACCGATCCAGACGGAAACGCGCGGCGGGCGCATGATGGGTGTCGGTGGCGATCAGATGGGCAAAGCTGAAACCGGAGCCGGGCACTGCCTTGAACCCGCCATAGCACCAGCCCGCATCGAGATAGAGGCCCTCGATGGGCGTCTTGTCGATGATGGGTGAGCCGTCGGGCGTCATGTCCATGATCCCGCCCCAGGACCGCAGCAGACGCGCCTGACCGATCATCGGCATCAGGGCGATCCCGGCCTCCATCACGTGCTCGGCCATCGGCAGGTTTCCCCGCGCGGCATAGCTGGCGTAGAAATCCAGGTCGCCGCCGAACACGAGGCCGCCCTTGTCGGACTGGCTGATATAGAAATGGCCCATGCCGAACGTGACGACGCTGTCGATCAGCGGCTTGAGGCCCTCGGTCACGAAGGCCTGGAGGACATGGCTCTCGATCGGCAGGCGCAGGCCCGCCATGGCGGCAACCTGCGACGAGCGGCCCGCGACGACGATCCCCACTTTCTTGGCACGGATCGCCCCGCGGGTCGTCTGAACGCCCCGGACGCGGCCGCCTTCGATGTCGATACCGGTCACTTCGCAAGTCTGGATCAGGTCGACGCCCCGCATGTCCGCGCCGCGCGCGTACCCCCAGGCCACGGCATCATGTCGGGCGGTGCCGCCGCGACCGTGATACAGCGCACCCAGAACGGGGAATCGTGCGTTGTCGTGGTCGAGATAGGGCAGGGCCCGGCGCACCGCGGCACGGTCCAGCAGGTCGGCATCGTCGCCTTGAGTTATCATGGTATTCGCCCGCCGGGCATAGGCGTCGCGCTGGCCGTCGGAATGGAACAGGTTATAGACACCGCGTTGCGACATCATCGCGTTGTAGTTCAGCTCCTGCTCCATGCCTTCCCACAGCTTTAGGGAATGCGAATAGAACTCGGAGTTGCCGCGCATCCCATAATTGGCGCGCACGATGGTGGTGTTGCGGCCGACGTTGCCGCCGCCGAGATACCCCTTTTCGACGACCGCGATGTTGGTCAGACCGTGTTCCTTGGCGAGGTAGAAGGCGGTGGCCAGCCCGTGCCCGCCACCGCCGATGATGACGATGTCGTATTCGGCCTTGGGTTCGGGTGAGCGCCAGTGCGGTTTCCAGCCCTTGTTGCCGGTCAGACCCTGCTTGAAAATTTCCAGAGCGCTGAAGCGCATGTCCGTCCCCGCATCGACTTTCACGTCAGCCTAGCGAGGCAGGCGGCAGGGGCAATCCCCGATGGCGACATGGGCGCGTCGGTCCGCGACGGCCCATGCCTTTGCGTGGGTCAGGCCCGCCGTGCGGATCATGCGGCGTTTCAGATCTGCCCCGGCGGGACCGTAGCGGTGCTGTTGGCCGCATTGTTGTTCGGTCCGGAATTACCCGGTGCAGGCTGTGCGCCGTTGCCCCAGCCGTTGTTCCCGTTACCGCTCCCGTTTTCAGTATCGTCGAACCTGACGTTGGTCACGTCGGATGGCATGACCGTACTGTCGAGATCGAGGCGCGGCGCATAGCGTTGGCGGGTCGTGATGAAACGGGTGAACGTGCGGTCCGTCAGGCCGATGTTGAACACCGGCTCGAAGTCGGTGAAACTTTCGGTCAGGACGACCCGCTCCCCGTCTGCAAGCGACGGGATCTGGTTGAGATAGCCCTGCAAGCGCGCGGTCGTCATCACCTGATTGCCATCGGTGGCATAGGACCAGGTGACCGCGACCGAATCCCCGGTGCGGCGCACTTCCGTCGTGCGCAGCCACGTGTCACCCTCCGAGAAGGTCAGGAACTCGAAGACGTCCTGCAATCCTTCGAGATCGAAGGGCGTGATCGTGCCTTCCTCCCGCGACAGCAGGTCGCCCATCGTATAGGTCGCCTTCGTCAGCACCGCCTCGCGACGATACGCATCGAAATAGCCGAACCCCGTGACGTAGAGGACCGCGAGCAGCGGCAACATGATCGCCGCCTCGATCGAGAGCGCGGCACGGTCGTCGCGCAGGAAGGCGGCGAAGGGCAGGGTGCGAATGAAACCGGATCTGAACATGTCGTCTCCTATCTCGGCTCGACCATGAAGGCCGTTGCAGCGACCATGCGGACGCTTGTTCCGTCGATATCGCTGACCAGTTGCGTTCCGAGCCCGACGCCCGGCATGAACGGATCGACCGCAAAGCAGGCGCGCATCAAGACGAGTCGCCCACCACGGTCCGTGATGAAGCTGGTGGGTGGCGTGATGGCCGTTTCGCGGTTCACACACGGTTGAGCGGTTGCGGGCAGGGCGTATGTCGTCCGGTCGATTTCGGTAAGTTCGACCAACAGGTTCTGGCGACAGTCGGGCAGGATGCGCGCGCGGTCGCAGATCGTGTCGCGCATCTGCGCCTGCGTCACGGCACTGCCCGAGTCGAGGCGCGCCTGACGCGCGGCGATGTCGATCCCACGTTCCAGCATGACCTGCCGTGTCATCAACAGCGACGCTTCGAACGACGACAGGAAGACCGCAAGGAAGACCGGCAGAAGGATG
>JBARXR010000316.1:0-5322 GCA_049647445.1 Jannaschia sp.
ACCACGATCAGCAGCGCCATGCCCCAGGACAGAACCTCCGAGATGGAGCTGAGCATGAAGGCGGTCATGGCGAAGATCTTGTCGCCGTTGCTGGCATCGAAGATCACGCCATTCGCGCCGCCATTGAGTTCGAGGTCGATGGCGGTGCCACCGGCCCAGGCGAACCACACGAAGCACATCAGCGAGGGGACGATCATCGCGCCCAGCACGAATTCACGGATCGTGCGTCCGCGCGAGATGCGCGCGAGGAACAGGCCCACGAAGGGTGCGAAGGCGATCCACCACGCCCAGTAGAACACGGGCCACCAGCCCTGCCACTGTGCCAGAAGATACGATTCCGATCCCTCCACGCCGTCGGATTTCCAGACGTTGAAGCTCATCTCCGGCAATGCGACGAGGTATTCCCAGACGCCGAGCGTCATCGCCTGGAAGCCGAAGAAGGTGGCGCCGAACAGGATGAAGAACGTCAGCAGGACGATCGACAGCACCATGTTGATGTTGGAGAGCCACTTGATGCCCTTGCCGACGCCCGAGAGGGCCGACAGGGTCGAGGCGCCCATGATGATGATGAGGGCCACGACGATGCCGAGCGTGGTCGCCGCGCCCTCTGCGTCGGCGAGGCCGCCGATGCCGATCCGGCCGAGACCCGCGACGAACTGCTCGACCCCGAAGCCGAGCGTCTGCGCGACGCCGAGGATGGTGGCGACGACGGCCACGATGTCGATGACATGGCCGAGCAGGCCCGACAGGCTTTCCCCGAAAAGCGGCGTGAGCGAGGAGCGGATCGTCAGCGGCAGGCCGCGACGGTAGCTGAAATAGGCGAGGCAGAGGCCCGCGACCGCATAGCAGGCCCAGGCGCTGAGGCCCCAGTGCAGATAGGACCACTGGAACGCGGTCATGGTGTTGTCGGCGGCCCCGGCGTTGGTCAGGCCCTGGATGGTCGAGGGATTGGACTGGAAGTGCGCCACCGGTTCGGCGACGGCCCAGGTCAGCATGCCGACACCGATCCCGGCACCGAACATCATCGAGAACCACGAAAAGTTGTCGAACTCGGGCTTTTCGCCTTCGATCCCGAGCACCATGCGGCCACCCGTGGGCCAGAGCGCGAGGCCGAGGCAGACGATGACGAAGAACGCCACCACCCAGATGTACCACGAAGCGAAGTTGTCGAGGATCGTGGCGTTCCAGTTGTTCAGGGTCGCGCCCGACTGGACTGGCCAGAAGATGGCCCAGACCACGAGGATCGAGATGATGATCTTGGCCGGAACCGCGACGCTGGTGGCAAAGCCGTTGTAGAAACCGCCTTCCGTCGTTCGGATCGGCAGTTCGGTTAGCGGTGGTTTCAGGTCGCTCATTTGGTCTGGTCTCCCGTTCTTGTGACCGCATCATGCGTCGAAACGGGGTCTGCTGGCCACCCGAAATGAGGCCGTCCCGGGCCGATCGCCCCGTGACGGCCCGGAACGGACCGTCCGATCAGGCCAGGGATATGCCGTTTTCACGCATCGACGCGCGCGCCGCGTCGAGCGATCCATCGAGGTCGATGGCCCGGCAGAGGTCTTGCCGGACGGTGACCCCGAACCCCAGTTTCGCGGCATCCACTGCGGAGAAATGCACGCAGAAGTCGGTCGCGAGCCCGACCATGGTCAGGGTGTCGATACCGAGAGTGCGCAGAAGGCCAACGAGGCCGGTGGCGGTCTTGTGGTCGTTCTCGAAGAACGCGGAATAGCTGTCGACGTCCGGGTTCATGCCCTTGCGGACGACGGCGCGGGCGCGGTCGGTCGCCAGATCCGGATGGAACGCGGCATCGGCCGAGCCCTGGATGCAATGGTCGGGCCAGAGGACCTGCGGGCCATACGGCATCTGCACCCGGTCGTAGGGCACCTTGCCCGGATGCGACGACGCGAAGGAGGAATGCCCGGCAGGATGCCAGTCCTGTGTGAGGATGACATGGGTGAAGTCCGCCATCAGGGCGTTGATACCGGGCACGATCAGGTCGCCTTCGGGCACGGCGAGGGTGCCGCCGGGGCAAAAGCCGGTCTGGACATCGATGACGATCAGGGCGTGGGTCGGGGCTGCGGGCATGGGCGATCTCCGGGTCTGTCTTTACAGTCTAGGCAGCGCGGGAGCGAGGGGCCAGCCCAAGCGCGCATCGCGCCGCGATGCTCTGGCGCGCGCTCTCCGGGATATTTCTGCCGAGAGGAACGAGAGGCGGGTTGAAGACGCCTGCCTCGGGGTTCTAGAGCCGATGCATGATCACTGTCGCCGCCTTCTACCGCTTCGCCGTCTTCGCGGATCCCGCCGCGCTGCGGGCGCCCTTGCTGGACCGCGCGCAGGCCGAGGGCATCCGGGGGACGATCCTGCTGGCTTCGGAGGGGATCAACGGAACCGTGGCCGGGACGGCGCAGGGGGTCGGGGCACTGCTCGCGCATCTGCGCGCCCTGCCCGGCTGTGCGGGGCTGGAGGCCAAGATCAGCCATGCGGAGACGCCGCCGTTCGGCAAGCTCAAGGTCCGGATCAAGCGCGAGATCGTGACGATGGGGCAGCCGGACGTCGATCCGCTGGGCGGCGTCGGCCGATACGTTCCGCCGGCCGAGTGGAACGCGGTGATGCGCGACCCCGAGACGGTCGTGATCGACACGCGCAACGCTTACGAGGTCGAGATCGGGACGTTTCCAGGCGCGCTCGACCCCGGAACGGAGGCATTCGGCGAGTTTCCCGCCTGGTGGGAGGCGCACCGCGAAAGCCTTGCGGGCAAACGTGTGGCGATGTTCTGCACCGGGGGAATCCGCTGCGAAAAATCCACGGCCTTCCTGCGACAGCAAGGGGTGGAGGACGTGGTGCACCTGCAGGGCGGGATCCTGAAATACCTCGAGGAGGTGCCCGAAGCAGACAGCCTGTGGCAGGGGACCTGTTTCGTGTTCGACGACAGGGTCAGCGTGGGGCACGGGCTGGTGCCCGGCGACAGCCTGCTGTGCCATGCCTGCCGCAAACCGCTTGCGCCCGAAGACACGCGGCGACCGGAGTTCGAGGCCGGCGTGCAATGCCACCGCTGCAGCGCCGGGCGGACGGACGCGGATCGGGCGCGGTTTCGCGAAAGGATGCGCCAGATCACGCTGGCCCGCGCACGCGGCGCGCGTCACCTAGGGCGCTGAGGATCGCTGGTCGTCGTCCTCATCGGGTCGGGCGGACCATCCCGCGGTCAGCAGACGCACGAGGACGACGGCGGCGAAGACGGCCAGGGCCAGCAAGAAGAAGTCAGTCATCGTTTCCTCCCGAAAAACGAAACCTCAGCACGGAGGCTAGCCGCGGCTTGTGCATCCGTCAAATGGGGTGTTCCATTGCAGACATGGAATGGGCGACTTTCCACGCGGGGGCCTTCGGGTCAGGGATGGCGGGATGACACCGCTTGTCCTGTTGCCGGGCATGATGTGCGATGCCCGCCTGTTCGCGCCGCAACTGGTGAGCCTGCCCGGACACGCGGTGATGATCGCCCCGATCACCGGCGCCGACACCTGTGCGGCCCTTGCCGCCGAGGTCCTGCGGGTGGCCCCGGCGCGCTTTGCGCTTGCGGGGCTCAGCATGGGTGGAATCGTGGCGATGGAGGTCATGGCGCAGGCCCCGGAGCGGGTCGCCGGGCTGTGCCTGATGGACACCAATCCAAAGGCGGAACATCCGGCCGTCGCCGCCGGGCGGGAGCCGCAGATCGAGCGTGTCCTTTCGGGAGGCCTGCGCGCGGTGATGCGCGACGAGATGTTGCCCGCATACCTGGCGGAGGGGCCGGATCGGGGTCCGATCCTGGAGACCTGCATGGCGATGGCCGAGACCCTCGGGCCAGAGGTGTTCGTGCGCCAGTCGCGGGCGTTGCAGACGCGGGCGGATCGCCGGGAGGTGCTGCGCGGGGTCCGGGTTCCGACGCTGGTCCTGTGCGGCGCGGAGGACCGTCTGTGCCCGGTCCACCGCCACGAGGGGATGCACGACCTCGTTCCCGGATCGGAATTGCGGGTGATCGCGGGAGCCGGGCATCTGCCGACGCTGGAACGCCCGGAGGCGGTCACGGCGGCGCTGCACGCGTGGCTGGCGCGGGTCGACCCATGATCCACCATGCCCTCATCATGCTGGCGGCGGGCATCGGCATCCCCGTGCTGGCGGCCTTGAATGCGCGTCTGGGTGCGGGCATCGGCGCGCCCGCGGCGGCGGCGACGGTCCTTTTCGCGGTGGCGTTCTCCGTTTCGGGCGCGGTCGCGCTGCTGACCGGGACCACGGGGTTCGCGCGGCTTGCGGGGCAACCGCCGCAGCTGTTCCTCGCGGGCGTGCTGATCGCCTTCTACGTGCTGTCGATCACCTGGATCGCGCCGGTCTTCGGGGTGGCGAACGCCATCCTGTTCGTGATCCTGGGGCAGTTGATCTCTTCGGCCCTGATCGACCAGTTCGGCCTGTTCGGAGCACGGGCCATCGCGGTGTCGCCCCTGCGCCTTCTGGGATTGGCAACGATCGCGGCGGGTGTGGCGATGACCCAGCTTTCGGGACGGGGCTGAGGCCGCAGGGACGCGGACCGGGCGCGGCGGGACACGGGTCAGGCGCGGGGCACGACCTTGCCGGGGTTCATCCGGTCGTCGGGGTCGAGCGCCTGCTTGATGGCGCGCATCACGTCGAGGGCGACCGGGTCCTTGCGGCGGCTCATCGTGCCCAGTTTCGACAGGCCCACGCCGTGTTCCGCGCTGATCGAGCCACCGAGGGCGACGGTGACCTCCTCGACCATCTCGCGGATCGGCTCGATCACGGTGTCGGATGTGGGATAGACCGTCAGGTGCACGTTGCCATCGCCCAGGTGGGCGACGATCAGGGTCTCCGCGTCCGGATCCATCGTCGCGAGGCGTGCGTGCATCCCGTCGATGAAGGCGGCGACGCCGTCGAGCGGCAGGCAGACGTCGTTGTCGACGATGGGAAGGCGGGTGAAGGTCACCTCGGCGGCGCTTTCGCGCATTTCCCAGATCTTCGCGCGCTGCGCCTCGTTCTGGGCCACGGTCGCGTCGAACACGTCGCCCGCCTCCACCGCGTCGCCCAGAACCTCCTCCAGGGCCGCGGCCAGCGGGCGCGACAGGCCGCCGAGGTCGATCATCACGGCATGGTCGTGGATCGCGAAGGGCTGGATCAGGTCGGGGCGGTGTGCGGCCAGCGCGGTCATGTAGGTGCGGGGCATGTATTCGAACGCCTCGACCGCACCGTCGGTCGCCTGTTGCAGGCGGCGCAGCAGCCGCAAGGCGGCAGGCAGGTCGGCCACGGCGGCGAGGGCCGCGGCATGGTGACGGGGCTGCGGCACGA
>JBARXR010000317.1:0-10550 GCA_049647445.1 Jannaschia sp.
ACGATGGACATGGGCGGCGCGGGCACCGTCGCCGGTGCCATGCTGACCATCGCGACGCGCAAGGCGAAAGCCAATGTCGTCGCCATCGTCGGCCTTGTGGAAAACATGCCCGACGGCAACGCCATCCGCCCCGGCGACGTGGTGCGCTCCATGAAGGGCGATACCGTCGAGATCATCAACACCGACGCCGAGGGCCGCCTCGTGCTGTGCGACATCATGTGGTATGCACAAGAGCGGTTCGAGCCTGCGGGCATGATCGACTTGGCCACCCTGACCGGGGCCATCATCATCGGACTTGGGCATGAGAACGCGGGCGTCTTCTCGAACGACGACGGCCTGTGCGATGCTTTCCTCAAGGCCGCGAAATCGGAACAGGAAGGGGCCTGGCGCATGCCGCTGGGCGAGGCTTACGACAAGCAGCTCAAGTCGCGCGTGGCCGATATGAAGAATGTCGGAGGTCGCCCGGCAGGCTCCATCACGGCGGCGGAGTTCCTGCACCGGTTCGTGAAGGACGGCACGCCGTGGATCCACCTCGACATCGCGGGGGTGGCGTCCGTTTCGACCGGGACCGCCCTGTCGCCCGCGGGTGCGACCGGCTGGGGCGTGCGTGCGCTGGACCGTCTGATCCGCGACCGGTACGAACCCAAGTCCGAAGCCGCCGATGGCTGAGGTCTATTTCTACCACCTGACCCGTCGGTCGGTGGTGGAAACGCTTGGCCAGCTGTTGCCGCGCTGCCTGTCGCAGGGCTGGCGTGTGGCGGTGCGCGGCACAGACGCGGCGCAACTGGCGCGCCTCGACGAAACACTGTGGTTGGGTCCGAAGGACAGCTTTCTGCCGCATGGGCTGGAGGGCGGTGACCATGACGCCCGCCAGCCGATCCTGTTGACGACGGGGCCTGTGGCGAACGATCCCCAATGCCTGATGTCCGTGGACGGCGCGGACCTGGCGGCCGGGGAAATCGCGCCGCTTGCCCGGGCCTGCATCCTGTTTGACGGACGGGATGCCGAGGCCCTCTCCCGCGCGCGCGCCCAGTGGACGACGCTCACGGCCGCGGGCCTGCCCGCGCGCTATTGGTCCGAGGAGTCGGGCAAATGGGAAGAAAAAGCGACGAAAAACGTGGAGTGACGGGGAACCGGGTGGACCATTGGGCGTTTGACGCTCATGCGACTTTTGATGATCCTCGTCTGGTTGATGCCGGTGGCGGCGACGGCAAGTCCCGCACCCGTCCTGCCCGGTTTTCCGGGGCTGCCGATCACCGATCCGGCGCGGCCTGCCCCGGCATCCTGCGCACCCGCTGCCTGCACCAGGGTTGCTTGACCGGCAAAAATTCCCGGAAAGATCGGCCTCTCTCCCGATGCTGGACGATCTGTTCGGATTACCGGATCAGCCGCAACTCGTTGTCTTCGATCTCGATCCGACCGAACGTCTGGAGATAGGACATGCCCAGAAGGCTTTGCCGCATCTCGCCGCCGTTCACGACAGCCGTCACGTTCCGGTCGACGATTTCCCCGAGCACGACGCGATCGAGCCGGACGTTGGCCGTCTCAACCGACCCGTTCGCGGTCATCGCGCGCCCGAAGAACCGCAAGGATTCCGGATCCAGCCCGATCCTCACCGCGTCCTCGCGCGTCAGAACGAGGTCGGTCGCCCCGGTATCGACGATGAAGGGAACGGACACGCCGTTGATTTCCAGCGACAGATGGTAATGCCCGTCCCGTTGCCGGGGGACATCGACGATCACGCCGCCGTCGGCCACCGAAACCGACTGTGACGGCACGGCGATATCCCTGATATCGTTCCAGAACCCGTACACGACGACGAAGCCCACGAAGATAAAGAACCACAGGGCCGCTTGTTGCAGCATCTGCCCCATGCGGTGCCGGTTCGCCAGTATGAACGACCCTCCGATCACCGCGCCCAGAAGGACGAGGTACAAAAGGTTCATCGAGGTATCCGTATCCATGGCCAAGAGATAGGGCGCCGGGCCGGTGCTTCCAAGCCCGTGCGGGTGGGGGGTCCGCCTCGGCCGACCTAGAGCCAGCCCGGCAGGTCGGACAGGCCGTCCAGCACGAATTGCACCGACAAGGCCGCAAGCAACATGCCCAGAAGGCGCGTCACCACGTTGATGCCCGTGGGTCCGAGGGCGCGTTCCATCGGCGTTGCAAGCAGGAAGAGAATCAGGACCACGGCGACGACGGCCAGCATGACCCCGATGGCCTGAGCCGCGCCGATGGCCGAGGCGCCGTCCGTCAAGAGGATCATCGTCGCGATCGCGCCGGGACCCGCCGTCAGCGGCAGCGCCAGCGGAAAAACCGACGGATCGGCGGTGTGCGTCTCCGCCTGTCCGCCCCGCCGCTGCGTCCGCTTCTCGAACAGCATTTCCAGCGCGGTCAGGAACAGCAGGAGGCCCCCCGCGATCCGGAAGGCAGGCATCGATATGCCGAGGAACGTCAGGAGGCCTTCACCGGCGAGGGCGAAGACGATCAGGATGCCCGCGGCGATCGCGCAGGCCCGGAAGGCGATCGCCCGCCGCGCGCGCACGGTCATCCCTGCGGTCAACGCCACGAAAATCGGCGCGAGCCCGATCGGGTCGATTACCACGAACAGGGCGGCGAAGGCGGTGGCGGCTTCGGTCAGTGTCATAGCCGTTCCAGTCCGAAACGAGCCGCGCGATCAGGCACGCCGCTCGGCTTTCTCAAGGGTTTCCATGGCCTGCAACCAAAGGGCCTCGGCCCGGTCGGTCGCCTCCATGACCTCGGCGTATTTCTTGTTCCACGTCGCCAGTTCACCGGCACGGCCGTCATCGTAAAGGGCGGGATCGGCGAGCTTTTTCGCCAGCTTGTCGCGCATCTCATCGATCTTCTTGACCCGCGCCTCGGCCTTGCGGATCTCCGCCTTCATTTCCAGGACCTTCTCGCGGCTGATGGGCGCGAGATCCTGTTTCGGCTTGTCCTTCTTCGGCTTGTCCGTCGCCTCTCCCGACAGAAGCAAGGTCCGGTAGCTCTCCAGATCACCATCGTAGGGCGCGACTGTTCCGCCCTTCACCAGCCACAGCCGGTCGACCACGAGGCTGAGAAGGTGCATGTCATGGCTGACCAGGACGACGGCACCGTCGTAACGCGTCAGGGCGGTCACAAGGGCCTCTCGGCTCTCGATGTCGAGGTGGTTCGTCGGCTCATCGAGGATCAGCAGGTGCGGCGCGTCGAGGGTCGCAAGCAGCAAGGACAGCCGTGCCTTCTGGCCTCCGGACAATTTGCCGACCTGTGTATCGGCCTGCTCGACCCCGAGGCCGAAGCCCGCGAGCCGCGCGCGCAGTTTCGGCGGCGTCTCCTCCGGCCGCTCCCGGCGGATGTGTTCCAGCGGCGTTTCATCGACGTGGAGTTCATCGACTTGGTGCTGGGCAAAATATCCTATTTTCAACTTCGAGGACGCGACACGGGTGCCGTCAGATGTGTAAAGCTTGTCCGACAAAAGCTTGGAAAGCGTCGATTTACCCTCACCATTGCGCCCCAGAAGGGCGATCCGATCATCTTGGTCTATTCGAACATTCAGCCGTTGCAGGACCGGCGGCCCGTCGTAGCCCACGGCGGCCCCCTCCAGCCGCAGGATCGGCGGGTTCAACTGATCGGGTTTGGGAAAGGTGAAGACCACGCGCGCCGCATCTTCGGGCGCGGTGATCGTCTCCATCTTTTCCAGCATCTTGACCCGGGACTGGGCCTGTTTCGCCTTGCTGGCCTTGGCCTTGAAACGATCGACGAAGGCTTGCAGGTGCGCGCGCTGCGCCTGCTGCTTGGCCGCGAGCGCCGCTTGACCGGCACGCTTTTCGGCGCGGGCCCTGACGAATTGGTCGTAGGTCCCCGTGTAGTATGTCAGGCCCTTGTCTTCGAGATGCAGGATCCCCCCGACCGAGCGGTTCAAGAGCGCCCTGTCGTGCGAGATTATGATGACCGTGTGCGGATATTTGACCAGATAGGCTTCGAGCCACAAAGCCCCCTCGAGGTCGAGATAGTTCGTCGGCTCGTCCAGCAGCAGCAGGTCGGGCTGGGCGAACAGGACCCCGGCGAGGGCCACGCGCATGCGCCAGCCGCCGGAATAGGCCGAGCAGGGGCGCGATTGTTCCTCGACCTCGAAGCCGAGGCCGCGCAGGATCATCGAGGCCCGTGCCTCACCCGACCAGGCGTCGATATCCTGCAAGCGTGCCTGCACCTCGGCGATCCGGGTCGGATCGGTGGCCGTCTCGGCTTCGGCCATCAGGTCCGCGCGTTCCGTGTCGGCGGCCAGAACCGTGTCGAGGATCGAGGTCTCGGACGAGGGAACCTCCTGTGCGACGCCGCCGATGCGGGCGCGTGACGGCAGGATGATGTCACCACCATCGACGGGAATTTCGCCGCGGATGATGCGGAAAAGCGTCGTCTTGCCGGTGCCGTTCCGCCCGACGAGGCCGACCTTGTGGCCTTCGGGAATCGTCGCACTCGCCCCGACGAGGAGGGGGCGGCCGGCAACGGAATAGGAGAGGTCTGATATCTGGAGCATGCGCGCTGCCTTGGCCTCTGCGGCGGCGCATGTCAACGCGCGGTTCCCTTCCGACGCGGACGCTGCTAGAGGCGCGGCAAATCACAGCCCGGATCGCCGCATCGGCAGGCCCGGACACCAGCCCAGGAGACGCCTCATGGCCGTTCAACGCACCTTTTCGATCATCAAGCCCGACGCCACCAAGCGCAACCTGACAGGTGCAATCACCAAGAAGTTCGAGGATGCCGGCCTGCGCGTCGTTGCCTCCAAGCGGATCCACATGACCCTGGCGCAGGCGCAGACCTTCTACGGCGTCCACAAGGACCGTCCGTTCTTCGGCGAATTGTGCGAATTCATGATTTCCGAGCCGATCGTCGTGCAGGTTCTGGAGGGGGAAGACGCCATCGCCAAGAACCGTGAAGTGATGGGCGCGACCAATCCCGCCGACGCGGCGGCCGGCACGATCCGCAAGGAATTCGCGCTGTCCATCGGAGAGAATTCGGTGCATGGGTCCGACGCTCCGGAAACGGCTGCGGAAGAGATCGCGTTCTTCTTCTCGGGGCTCGAACTGGTCGGCTGAACCGGGCGGGTCCGCAGGCAGGACCTTTGCCGCTATCGGCAATCGATGACGACAGGGGCGCCGGGAAGGCGCCCTTTTTCAATCGCTTGCCGGGCGATGTTGCGTCGAACGTCCGGCACAGCCCGGCAACCGGTCGCGCACGGTGTCCGACGGGTGTGGACAGGCGACGGCCCGCGGCGTACCGGCCTGCCCATGTCCCGCCCGCAGATGTCAAAGCCCATCGTCCATGACCTGACCCGCACGCTTCTGCTGGGGCTGCCCCTTGTGGGCAGCCAGATGGCGCAGGTGCTGGTTGGCCTGACCGACACGCTGATGCTGGGCCGCTATGCGGTCTCGGCGCTTGCGGCGGCCACCTTGGGGTCGTCGTTCTTCTTCATCGTCTTCCTGTTCGGCTCGGGCTTTGCCTACGCCGTGTTGCCGTTGTCCGCGGAGGCCGTAGGCCGAGACGACGAAACCCGGGCGAGGCGGGTGGCGCGCATGGGCCTGTGGCTCTCGGTCTTTTTCGGACTTGCGACGATGCCGCTTTTCATATGGTCGGAAGCGATCCTGCTTGCCGCCGGGCAGGAGCCGGGGGTCGCGGCGGACGCGCAGACCTATTTGCGGATCACCGGCCTCGGCATCCTGCCCGCGCTGCTGACCGCCACCCTGCGCAGCCACCTGAGCGCGTTGGAGCACACGCGCATCGTGCTTTATGCCACCCTTGCGGCGGCGGCGCTCAACGCGGCTCTCAACTGGTTGTTGATCTTCGGCAACTGGGGATTTCCCGAGCTCGGGCTGGCGGGCGCGGCCATTGCATCGGTTTGCGTGCATCTTCTGACGACGGCGTTTCTTGTCGCCTATGCAACGCGCGGTCCGGACATGGCCCGGTTCGAGCTTTTGAAGAACATCCACCGCGCCGATTGGCCGACCTTTGCCGAGATTTTTCGCCTCGGCTGGCCGATCGGCCTGACACATCTGTCCGAATCGGGGCTGTTCGTGGCGTCGGCCCTCATGATGGGCTGGCTCGGGACCACTGCGCTGGCGGCCCACGGTATCGCAATCCAGATCGCTGCGCTGACGTTCATGGTGCACATGGGCCTGTCAGCAGCCGCAACCGTTCGTGTCGGACAGGCGTGGGGCCGCAGGGACCGGCCCGCGCTGATCCGGGCAGCGGTCGCGGCGGCGATGTTGTCGTTCGGGGCGGTCCTGCTGGCGACGGCTGTCTATCTTGGACTGGGCCGGCCGATCATCGCGATTTTCGTGGATCCGACCGATCCGGTCGCCCCGGAGATCCTCGAACTCGGGGTGCGCCTCCTCGTTCTCGCAGCGCTGTTCCAACTCGTCGATGCCGCACAGGTCATGGCCTTGGGAAGTCTGCGTGGCGTTCAGGACACGCGCCTGCCGATGGTCTTTGCGATCGTATCCTACTGGGCGTTGGGCATACCGGCCAGTTACTGTCTCGGCTTCGTCCTCGGCCTCGGACCCGACGGCATCTGGCTCGGCCTCGTGGTCGGTCTGGCCGCCGCCGCCCTGGCGCTTACGGTGCGGTTCGTTCGACTGACAGCGCGGATGCCCGACACCGGGATGATCACATCGAGAAGCTGACGCCGCAGCCGCAACTGCTGGCGGCGTTGGGGTTCTCGATCGTGAAACGGGACCCGACGAGTTCTTCGGTAAAATCGATCACCGCGTTCGACAAGAACGGAAGCGACACTTCATCGACAACGACCTTTTGGCCGTCGCCTTCGAGAACGAGGTCGCCGTCCGCCACGTCATCGAGGTCGATCTGGTACTGAAACCCGGAGCATCCGCCGCCTTCGACTGCGACGCGAAGCGCCTTTCCCTGGTCGCCTGCGCCGATTTCGGCCAGACGCTCGAAACAGCGGGGAGTGACGCGGGGGGGCAGGGAGAGTTCCATCGGTTCGCCTCGGGGCTGTGCATTGCCTGAGCCTTCGATATATGAGGCCTGACCCCGCCTGCCAAGAGAGCGCCTGTGACAGTCCCCTTCGCCAGCGACCCGGACCGGACGCGCGGGCGCCTTTTCCCCGAGGAGGAGAGCGCCTTTCGGTCCCCGTTCCAGCGGGACCGCGACCGGATCATCCACGCCAGTGCGTTCCGCCGTCTCAAACACAAGACACAGGTCTTCATCGAGCACGAGGGCGATTATTTCCGGACCCGCCTGACCCACTCGATCGAAGTGGCACAGGTGGCGCGCACGATCGCCAAGCACCTGGGCCTGAACATGGAACTGACCGAGGGCGTGGCACTGGCGCACGACCTTGGGCACCCGCCCTTCGGCCACACCGGCGAAGATGCCCTTGCGCGGCTGATGCAGCCCTATGGCGGCTTCGACCACAACGCGCAGGCGATCCGCATCGTCACGCGGCTCGAACGGCACTACGCTGAATGGGACGGGCTCAACCTGACGTGGGAAACCCTCGAGGGCATCGCCAAGCACAACGGACCGGTTCTGGCGCCGGTGCCCTATGCGCTGGCCGACTACAACGCCGTGCATGACCTTGAGTTGCACACCCACGCCAGCGCCGAGGCGCAGGTGGCGGCCCTGTCCGATGACATCGCCTACAACAACCACGACCTTCACGATGGTCTGCGCGCCGAGCTTTTCTCGACCGACGAACTGGCGGAACTTCCGGTGGTTCGCGGCTGTTTCGCCGAGGTCGACCGGGTCTATCCCGGTCTGAATTACTATCGCCGCCGGCACGAGGCCCTGAGACGCTTCTTCGGCATTCTGGTCGAGGACGTGATCGGCGTCAGCGAAACCAACCTGCGCGACCTGCAACCGACCAGCGCCGCCGATATCCGTCACGCGGGTCGGATGATGGTGCAATTCTCGCCCGCGCTCTGGTCCGACCTCAAGGTGATCCGCCAATTCCTGTTCGAGCGGATGTATCGCGCGCCGACGGTCATCGCCATGCGCGAGCAGGTGACGCAGGTGATCGACGACCTGTTCCCGCACTTCATGGCGCATCCCGAAGACCTGCCCAAGCAATGGCGCAAGGACGTGGCCGAGGCCACGGGCGAAGAGGCGCTTGCCCGGATCGTCTGCGACTACATCGCCGGGATGACGGACCGTTTCGCGTTGCAGTGCCACGACAGGTTCGTGGGGCAGGATTAGCCTGTGGACTGTCGTGCAGGCGGCGCGGATGCCCGCACACTCTCGGCGCAGCGGGCTGACGCTTGAGACCTTTGACCGGCGGCGCTAAAGGGTCGGGACCCCACTCATGGACGCCCCAGCCGATGAACCTGTTTTCCGATATCCGTGCCCTGACACTCTCCGCGCTCGATGCGATGGTTTCCGACGGAATCCTTCCCGCCGGTCTCGACATGACGAACGTCGCGGTCGAGCCGCCGCGGGATCCGGCGCATGGCGACATGGCGACGAATGCGGCGATGGTGCTGTCGAGGCCCGCAGCCCTGAAACCGCGGGACATCGCAGACGCCCTTTCGACCCACCTGATGGCCGACCCCCGTGTCCTGTCCGCAGAGGTCGCCGGGCCGGGATTTCTGAACCTGCGGCTTGCGCCCTCGGTCTGGCAGGACGTTGTCGGCGCGGTATTGGCGCAGGGGGTCGATTACGGCAAGTCGGCCATGGGCCGGAACACGCGGGTCAACGTCGAATACGTCTCCGCCAACCCGACCGGGCCGATGCATGTCGGTCACGCGCGCGGGGCCGTTTTCGGAGATGCGCTTGCCTCGCTCCTCGAATATGCAGGCAACGAGGTCACGCGGGAATATTACATCAACGATGGCGGCGCGCAGGTCGATGTGCTCGCACGGTCCGTCTACAATCGCTATCTCGAGGCGCACGACCTCAGCGTCGATTGGCCGGAGGGAACCTATCCCGGCGATTATCTGATCGATGTCGGCGAGGCCCTAAAGACCAAGGTCGGCGATGCTTTCGTGGGCAAGGACGAGGACGTGTGGCTTGCAGAGGTGCGGGATTTCTCAACCGACGCCATGATGGAGCTGATCCGTGCCGATCTGGCACGGCTTGGTGTCAGGATGAACGTCTTCAGCTCCGAAAAGGCGCTCTATGGGACGGGCCAGATCGAGGCGGCGATCGGCAAGCTGGATGAAAAGGGCCTGATCTATCGCGGCACGCTGGAGCCTCCGAAGGGCAAGCTGCCCGAAGAATGGGAACCGCGGGAGCAGACGCTGTTCAAATCCACTGCCTATGGCGACGACGTGGACCGTCCGATCAAGAAATCGGACGGCGGCTGGACCTATTTCGCGCCCGATATCGCCTATCACTACGACAAGACCGAGCGAGGGTTCGACGCCCTGATCGACGTGTTCGGTGCGGATCACGGCGGCTATGTAAAGCGGATGAAAGCGGCGGTCGCCGCGCTTACCGACGGCCGGGTGCCGCTCGACGTCAAGCTGACGCAGCTGGTCAAGCTGATGCGGGGCGGCGAGGAGTTCAAGATGTCGAAGCGGGCGGGCACTTTCGTCACGCTGGCCGACCTCGTCGACCTCGTCGGCGCGGATGTGACGCGCTTCATAATGCTGACCCGCAAAAACGATGCGCCCCTCGATTTCGAGATCGACAAGGCGTTGGAACAGTCCAAGGACAATCCGGTCTTTTACGTCCAATACGCCCATGCGCGCGTGATGTCGGTGATCCGCAAGGCCGCCGAAGCCGGGCTCGACGCGGGCGATGAAGCCCTGGGGGCCGCCGACCTGCGCAAGCTGGATCATCCCGCCGAGCTGGCCCTCGCCGCCAAGCTTGCCGAGTGGCCGAGGCTGGTCGAGATCGCGGCCAAGGGACATGAGCCGCACCGGGTTGCGTTCTATCTCTATGAACTGGCTCAGGCTTTTCATGGACTGTGGAACCGTGGCAACGACGAGCCCGACCTGCGCTTCCTTCAAGACGACAAAGACACAAGTCTGTCCAAGATCGCGCTGGCGCGCGCCGTGGCCGTTGTCATCGCGTCCGGATTGGGTATTCTGGGCGTCGAACCGGCACAGGAAATGCGCTGAGGTCCTGCGTCAGACAGGTCCTGCGCAGGCGGTTCACAAGGTGAGGCGACCGGGGAAAAACCCCGGCGTATCAGAGCAGTAGGCAACGATCCAGCGCGACGCCCGCGCATGGATGGAGGACAGGCAAATGGCGGATATGGATTATTACGGTGCCGATTACGGCATCGAGGCCCCTTCGAGGCTGAGTGAGGCCGTGAGGGGATTCGGGTTGATGAACTGGGCCGGTGCGGCCACGTCGCTTGGGCTGACGGCGTTCGTTGCCCTCTGGGCGGTGGACCTCACGTTCCGGGACATGTCTTCCGTCCCCGTGATCGCCGCGCTTGAAGGCCCGATGCGGGTGGAGCCGGAAAATCCCGGCGGATTGCGCGCGCCGTTCCAGGGGATGGCCTTGTCGGATATCACGTCGGGCGGTGCCGCCGCTCCGGCGCCCGACGAAATCGTGCTGGCCCCAGCGCCGGTGGACCTGGCGGCCTCTGC
>JBARXR010000318.1:0-11090 GCA_049647445.1 Jannaschia sp.
TGGGGCAGCGGTTCGCGGACATAGGCCTCCTCCCGGGCATCGAGGGCCAGCCAGTCGCCGCCGGGCACCCCGGCCGCGATACCGTCGATCCGGGCGCGCGGATCGGGGACGGCGGTCAGGAAGGCCACGTCGCGCGACGCGGTATGCCGCCAGACCCGCGCCCAGCCCTCGACCGTCACGCGGCGCGCGCCGGGGTAGCTGTGCGTCGCGAGGTTCACGAGCGAGCCGTATCCGAAAAATTCATCCATGATGCGGTGCATCCCCCCTTGCGCGGGTGGGGTCAAGTTTCGTATCGGAAACCTGCATCGCACGGGAGACTCTGTCACACGCTGGCAGGGCCGAAGGAGCAACCGCCCCGGTAAACTCTCAGGCAAACGGACCTGTGGTGCACGAACACTCTGGAGAGAGGCGCCCCTGGCGTCCGCCGAAGGGATAGCGATCTCAGGCGAAGGGACAGAGGGGGCAGGAACCGGCGGGACAATTCCGCCCTTGGGGGTGCCTGTGACTGATATCGAGACCCTGGCCGCGCTTCCGCTGGCGGCCCTGCATGCCGAACTCGGAGGCAAGATGGTGCCGTTCGCCGGCTATGCGATGCCCGTCCAGTTCCCGGCGGGCGTCATGGCGGAGCATCTGCACACGCGCGAAAAGGCCGGATTGTTCGACGTGTCGCACATGGGGCAGGTCATTATACGCGGCGACGGTGCGGCGCAGGCGCTGGAGCGGCTGGTTCCGGTGAACGTCACGGGGTTGGCCGAAGGGCGGCAACGGTACGGCCTGCTGACGCTTGCGAACGGTGGCGTGGCGGACGACCTGATGTTCGCGAACCGGGGCGACCACCTGTTCGTCGTCGTGAACGGGGCATGCAAGCATGCCGACATGGAGATCCTGACGGCGGAGCTTCCGGAGCTGTCGGTGGACCTGCTTGCCGATCGCGCGCTGCTGGCGCTGCAGGGCCCTTCGGCAGAGACCGTGCTGGAGGGGATCGTGCCAGGGGTCGCCGCCATGCGGTTCATGGACGTGGCGACCTTTGGATGGAACGGCGCGGAGCTTTGGATCAGCCGGTCGGGTTATACCGGCGAGGACGGCTATGAGATCAGCGTGCCGGTCGATGTCGCGGAAGCGTTCGCACGTGCGTTGCTTGCGCATGGGGACGTGATGCCCATCGGGCTGGGTGCGCGCGATTCGCTGCGGCTGGAGGCGGGGATGCCGCTTTACGGCCAGGACCTGACGCCGGAGATTTCGCCGGTCGAGGCGGACCTAGCTTGGGCGATCCAGAAGGTGCGGCGCACCGGCGGGGACCGGGCAGGCGGTTTTCCGGGAGCGGACCGCATTCTTGCGGAGATCCTGAACGGAGTGTCCCGGCGCCGCGTCGGCCTGTTGCCCGAGGGGCGCGCCCCGATGCGGGCAGGCGTCATGCTGTACGACAGCGAGACGGCGGTGGCGCCTGTGGGCACGGTGACCTCGGGCGGCTTCGGCCCCTCGATCGGGGCGCCGGTCGCCATGGGGTATGTGCCGTCCGATTGCACGCCGGGCACGACGCTCTACGGTGACGTGCGCGGCAAGAGATTGCCGGTGAGGGTGGCGCAACTGCCCTTCCATGCGCCGCGCTACAATCGATAGGATCCGCCCCGGCAGAGGCCCCACAGGAGAGACTGGAATGAAATACACCGAAGAACACGAATGGCTTGACGACAACGACGGTGTGATCGCCGTGGGCATCACGGAACATGCCGCGACGCAACTTGGCGACGTGGTGTTCGTCGAGTTGCCGGAGATCGGTCGCGAGGTCACCAAGGGCGAGGAAATCGTCGTGATCGAAAGCGTCAAGGCGGCCTCGGACATCCTGGCCCCGCTGGACGGGGAGATCGTCGAGGTCAACGAGGCGCTGGCGGCGAACCCGGGCCTTGTGAACGAAGACGCCGAGGCCGCCTGGTTCTTCCGCATGACGACCACCACCCCTGAGGAAATGGACAGCATGATGGACGAGGACGCCTACAAGGAATTCGTCGACTAGCGATTTCGCCGTTTCAGGCGAGATCGACGGTGGCACGGTGATGCCCTCCCCAGGGGGCGTCACGGTTGCACCGGCACCATGAACGCACCCCGTCTCAATCCCGGAGATCGCAATGCCCCTGACGCCCGACTACGACACCTATGATTTCGCCAACCGCCGTCACATAGGCCCCTCGCCGTCGGAGATGGCGGAGATGCTGAAAGCGGTGGATGCCGCCAGTCTCGATGCGCTGATCGACGAGACTGTGCCGAAGTCGATCCGACAGGCGGAACCGTTGCCCTGGCCGCAGATGACCGAGCACGGGATCCTGACGCGGATGCGGGGCCTCGCGGCGAAGAACCGGGTCACGGTCAGCATGATCGGGCAGGGGTATTCCGACACGGTGACGCCCCCCGCGATCCAGCGCAACATCCTGGAGAATCCGGCATGGTACACGGCTTATACGCCCTATCAGCCCGAGATCGCGCAGGGGCGTCTTGAGGCGCTGTTGAACTTCCAGACGATGGTCTGCGACCTGACGGGCCTGCCGGTGGCCAATGCCTCGCTGCTCGATGAGGCGACCGCCTGCGCGGAGGCGATGGTGATGGCGCAGCGGGTCGCCAAGTCCAGGGCGACGGCGTTCTTTGTCGATGAAGGCTGCCATCCGCAGAACATCGCGGTGATGCGGACGCGGGCGGAGCCCTTGGGGATCGACCTGATCGTCGGGAATCCCGACGATCTGGAGGCGTCGAGCGTCTTCGGGGCCATCTTCCAATATCCCGGCACCCACGGTCACCTGCGCGATTTCACGTCCGAGATTTCGGCGCTGCACGGGGCGAATGCCCTCGGGATCGTGGCGACGGATCTGCTGGCGCTGTGCCTGTTGAAGGAACCGGGCGCGATGGGCGCGGATATCGCCGTGGGCTCCGCGCAGCGGTTCGGCGTGCCGCTGGGATACGGCGGGCCGCATGCGGCGTTCTTCTCCTGTGCCGACGCGCACAAACGGTCGATGCCCGGCCGGATCGTCGGCGTCTCGGTCGACAGCCACGGCAACAAAGCCTACCGCCTGTCTCTGCAGACGCGTGAGCAGCATATCCGCCGCGAGAAGGCGACATCGAACGTCTGCACCGCGCAGGCGCTGCTGGCGGTGATGGCGAGTTTCTTCGCGGTGTTCCATGGGCCCAAGGGCCTGCACCATATCGCGACCCATGTTCACGCCCATGCCGTCGCCCTTCGCGATGCGCTGGGGCGTGCCGGGTTCCGCGTCTCGCCGGAACATGTCTTCGATACCCTGACGGTCGAGGTCGGGGCGATGCAGGGCGTGATCTGGCGGGCCGCGCGGGCCGAGGGGATCACCCTGCGGCGCGTCGGCACGGACCGGATCGGGATCGCCTGCGACGAGCTGACCGACGGCCATGTCCTGAACCGTCTGGCACGCGCCTTCGGGATCGATGCGGACGTGGACGTGACGCGGACCGACATCCCGGCCGGACTGGCACGGCGGTCCGACTATCTGACCCACCCGATCTTTCACATGAACCGGGCCGAGGCCGAGATGATGCGCTATATGCGCCGTCTGGCCGACCGAGACCTGGCGCTGGACCGGTCGATGATTCCGCTCGGGTCCTGCACGATGAAGCTGAATGCCGCCGTCGAGATGATGCCGGTCACCTTCCCCGAGTTCGGCAAGATCCACCCCTTCGCCCCCGCCGAGGATGCCGAAGGCTACAGGGAGATGATCGACGAATTGGCGGATCGCTTGTGTGTCATCACCGGCTACGACGCCATGTCGATGCAGCCCAATTCGGGTGCGCAGGGGGAATACGCGGGCCTGCTGACCATCGCGGCCTATCACCGCGCGAACGGAGAGGACCGGCGTATCTGTCTGATCCCGACGTCCGCCCATGGCACCAACCCCGCGTCCGCCCAGATGGCGGGAATGAAGGTGGTCGTGGTGAAGGCGGCGGAGAACGGCGACATCGACCTTGACGATTTCCGGTCGAAGGCCGAGGCGGCGGGCGACGATCTGGCAGCCTGCATGATCACCTATCCGTCCACGCACGGCGTGTTCGAGGATACCGTGCGGGAGGTCTGCGAGATCACCCATGCCCACGGCGGTCAGGTCTATCTGGACGGCGCCAACCTCAATGCCCTGGTGGGGCTGGCCAAACCCGGCGAGATCGGCGCGGATGTGTCCCACCTCAACCTGCACAAGACGTTCTGCATCCCGCACGGCGGCGGCGGTCCGGGCATGGGGCCGATCGGCGTCAAGGCGCATCTGGCGCCGCATTTGCCGGGACATCCGGAACTGGGCACGGATGGGCCGGTCTCTGCCGCGCCTTATGGCAGCGCGTCGATCCTGCCGATCTCCTATGCCTATGTGATGATGATGGGCGGCGCGGGTCTGACGCAGGCGACCAAGGTCGCGATCCTGTCGGCGAACTACATCGCGGCACGGCTGAAGGGGTCGTATGACGTGCTCTATGGCGGGCGGCGCGGGCGGATCGCGCATGAGTGCATCCTCGACACCCGCCCGTTCGCCGAGAGCGCGCATGTCACCGTCGACGACATCGCCAAGCGCCTGATGGACAACGGCTTCCACGCGCCGACTATGTCTTGGCCCGTTGCGGGCACCCTGATGGTGGAGCCGACGGAGTCGGAGCCCAAGCCGGAACTCGACCGCTTCATCACCGCGATGCTGGCCATCCGCGAGGAGATCCGGGCGATCGAGGCGGGCCGGATGGACGGGACAAACAACCCCCTCAAGAACGCGCCGCACACGATGGAGGACCTCGTCCGCGACTGGGACCGGCCGTATACGCGCGAGGAGGGCTGTTTCCCGCCGGGTGCGTTCCGCGTCGACAAGTACTGGCCGCCGGTCAACCGGGTGGACAACGTGGCGGGTGACCGGAACCTCGTCTGCACCTGCCCGCCGCTGGAAGAATACCTCGACGCGGCGGAATAGGGCCCGATGTCAGGACTGCGGCGCGGCGGATCGGACCGCCGCGCGGTCCTCTGCCAGCGACAGGTTCGCATCGCTTCGGGCCAGGGCGCGTTCCGAGACATGCCGCGCGGCAGACCGCATCTCGGCTGCCTCGTGATCGGCAAGATGGGCGAGGGCCCGCTGCACCGCCAGCTGGACCTCCACGAGATGCGCGCCGTCGCGGGCGATGCAGTCGAGTGCCACGTTCACCAGCACCTTCGCCGAGAGCGACGGCACGTGGAGGTTCGGAAACTCCGGCTCATCCGCCACCGAAACGTCGCGCCAGCGGGCCAGCAGCGCGACTTGCCGGGCAACGACGTCGGTGGCCGTCCGGGGATCGTTGAGACCGGGTGACAGGGCCCGCTGCGCGATCTCGGACATCACCTCCAGTCCGAAGGCGGGGTCCTGATCGAAGGAACGCATCGACCCCACGACCACCGCCGCTTCGAGCTCGGCCATGTCGTCGACCGTCATCCGGGCGATGTCCACGTGCATGAGGGTCGTGCCCGGCGTGATCCTGTCCCCGGATTGAACGGCGAGATGGATCGTCGCGCCAAGGGTCTCGGCCCGGTCCGACAACGCCTGCCGGTCGATATGCTCCACCCAGCCGAACGACTTGGTGAAGATCGGGATAGCACCTTTCGGGACATCGACGGCCGGTCGTGCGCCCATCGACGGCTGGCTCATGCGGCTGTCGATTGCGGCGCGGGTCACGGCCTCGACCCGGTTCGTCGTCGCCTCGACCGAGCCAAGTCCGGAAATCTGCTGCACCCACCGCACCAGCGCCACGATCACGAGCGCGATCACGAGGATCGTGACACCGTAGACCACCGCATAGTCGCGTCCGTCGAACAGGCCCGCGTTGATGACGATAAGGGCGACAAGGGCATAGACGAAGGCCCCGATGAAGGTCGCCAGCACCGATTGCGTGCGTCCGTCATGCCGCAGCAGGCGATGCGACCGGGGGGTCACCTGGCTGGCGGCGTAATGATGGGCGGCAACCATCACCGAGAGCGAGAAGGTCGCGACGGCGAGCATGGAGTTCGTCAGGATCGACAGAAGATCGGTCACCGTCGCCGCGTCGATCCGGTCCTTCATCGCCTCCGGCAGAAGCGGGGAGAGCAACGGCGTGACCCCTGCCGCGAGAAGCGCCAGCCCCGAAATCAACGTGATGCGGACCCAGATATGCCGTGCAAAAGCACGAAGCTCCCACAGGTAGACGGACAGATGCATGTGGTGGAGCCTCCGGAACAATGATCTCAACGCGCGAGCCGACTGTCGGTTCCGTCCGGTGTCGCGGTGCCTCAGGCGATGCTTGACGCGCCCCACGGCCCGGCGCATACACCGCGCCGTTGGGGTCGTAGCTCAGTTGGTAGAGCGCGTCGTTCGCAATGACGAGGTCAGGGGTTCGATTCCCCTCGGCTCCACCAAAAACGCTCCAGAATGTCGTCCTCGGTCGTCCGTGCCACGCAGTCCGGTCCGCTCGACGTGTTTCGCCGCTTGGCGTTCGCCGTCGAACCGGAGGCGTCCGCAGAGACTGGTTTGAAGTCACCAGACGTGGCCCCCCGGCGATACGGCGGGTCCAGCAGCGGCTTTCCGATCAGGGTTTTCCGGGCGGGAAATGACTGGCTGGCCGGGGACGGGAGGCCTGCAAGAATCGTGGCGGTGATCGTCGGCGGACGACGGCGACTAGAGTTCCGTGCGGTTCAGGGCGGCCTCGACCGCGTCGTGCAGCGCGCCGTTGCTGGCCAGAAACGACCCCGACGACAGGACCGGGCGATCGGCCCAGAGTCGGGTGAACTGTCCGCCTGCCTCCTGCACGATCAACATGCCGGCGGCGATGTCCCAAGGTCCGAGGTTGCGCTCCCAATAGGCATCGAAACGGCCCGCAGCGACGTATGCAAGATCAAGTGCGGCAGCCCCCCAGCGCCGCAATCCCGCGGTTTGCGGCATCAGGTGTTCAAGGTCATCGAGGCAATGGGACAGGTAGGTCGTCCGACCGCCCGCCGGGACTCCGGACGCGAGAAGGGCCGCGCCAAGGGGGACGGCCTGGCTGACCCTGATGGCGCGTCCGTTCAAAAAGGCGCCCTGTCCCCGTTCGGCACAGAACATCTCGCCCTTCGCCGGGTCATGGATCACGGCGGCCAGGGGCTCGTCCCCCTGAAAGAGCGCAATGGACACGGCCCAATGCGGCAACCCCCGCAGGAAATTCGTCGTGCCGTCGAGCGGATCGACGATCCAGCGCAACCCGTCCGCGCGGCTGTCGCGCCCCCGCGTTTCCTCCCCCAGCCAGCCGTAGTCCGGAAAGCGCCGCATCAGGTGGTCGGAAATCGCTTTCTCCGCCCCGATGTCCGCGTCGCTGACGAAGTCGCCCGGCGTTTTCTCCGTGATCGTCAGGCGTGCCAACTGCTCCGATGCCGCGAGCAGGCCCCGTCCCGCCGACAGCGCCGCCTCGGCCATGATGCAAAGCGTCTCGGACGCGGTATCGGGCAGGAACCTGCGAGAGGCCTCATCCATACCGCACCCGGTGACACAGCGTCGACGGGTCCCGCAGGATGCCGTCATAGGCGGCTGGCAGATCGGCGAACGGCGTCTCGCCCGAGATCAATGCGTCGAGAGCCGGGTCATTCAGCAGCGTCAGCGCCTTGGCCAACCGGCGTCCGAAATCCCAGCGCGGGGCCTGTCTGGCGGGAAGCCGCCCGACCTGAGAGCTGACGATCCGCAGTCTTTGGTGGTGAAATCGGCCCCCAAGCGGGACGTCGACGGTCTGAGAGCCGTACCAACTGGCCTCGATCACGGTCGCCTCCGGTCCTGCCAGGGCAATCGCGAGCGACAGGCCAGCGGCACTGGCGGAGGCATGGATGACGACATCCGCGGTCCCGGGGGCCGTATCGGGGCGTGCAAACCCGCAGCCTAGCGTGGCGGCGAGCCGGGCACGGGCAGGCTCGATATCGATCAGCGTCACGTCCGTTCCGGGGATCTTTGCGGACAGGTAACCGACCAGCGCACCGACGACGCCGCACCCCACGACGACGACGCGGTCGCCGATGCCGATCCCGGCATCCCAGGCGATGTTTACCGCCGTTTCCATGTTGGCCGCCAGCACCGCGCGGGCGGCCGGCACGTCCGCCGGAACAGGCAGCGCCATGTGGGCCGGAACGGCAAAACGGGTCTGGTGAGGAAAGAGGCTGAACACGACCTGACCCTGCCGGTCGCCGGTCTGCACCTCGCCCACGGCCGCGTAGCCGTATTTCACCGGAAAGGTGAAGTCGCCCTCCTGGAACGGTGCCCGCATGTCGGCCTGCTCCGACACCGGCACATGGCCCCGATAGACGAGACGTTCGGTGCCCCGGCTGATGCCGCTGAACAGGGTCGTGACCTGCACCGCGTCCTCGGCCGGGCGATACGGGGTTTCGCGTATCGCGGCCTGCCCCGCGGCCGTGATCCAGAGCGCATGGGCGCCGGTCACAGGCTGTGGCCCGATTTCAGCGCCTTGACCGCCAGATACTCCTGATTGTGCGGGTTGCGCCCGACGCGCAGGCGCAATTGTTCGACCACGAGGATATCGCTGTCGTCAAAGGCGTGCACCTTGGCCGGGTTGTTCGTCAAAAGCCGGATCGCGGAGAAGCCCAGCGTGCGCAGCATCACGGCGGCCACCCGAAAATCACGCTCGTCATCGTCGAAACCAAGACGGTGGTTCGCCTCGACCGTATCGAAGCCCTGGGCCTGAAGGTCATAGACGCGCATCTTGTTCGCCAGTCCGATGCCGCGCCCCTCCTGGTTCAGATAGAGCAGGATACCCGCCCCGGCGCGGCCCATGTCGGCCAGCGCGGTGCGCAGTTGCGGCCCGCAATCGCATTTCAGGCTGCCCAGCACGTCGCCGGTAAAACAGGCCGAATGGACGCGCGACAGAACCGGTTTGCTTCGGTCGGGCGCGCCGATCTCGATCGCGTAGTGTTCCTTGCCGCCATCGGGATCCCGGAAGACATGCAGACGGCCCAGATCATGCGCCTCCATCGGCAGCGCCGCCGCGGACACCAGCGCCAGCAGCGGCGGCATCATCAGGGCGTCCAGCGCCTCATCCGCGGCAAGTCCGGCAAGGGGCAGGTCGTCGAGGTCGGCGTCCTGCCCCAGCGCGAACATCGCGACCGCCGGCAGCAACTCCGCCAGTTTGACCAGCTTGATCGACAGGCCGTGCAGGGGCGTTTGCGGACTGCGGATCAGGTGCAGCGGGCCGATGGGACGGCGGCCGGCATCGAACTGCGGATCGGCCAGGGCCTTGAACCATTCGAGGCCGGCAGACGCGGGCGGGTGCAGACGAACCAGCAGATCGTTGGTTTCAAGCGGGGCAGGCAGAATCGCCTGCGCGCGCCGTGTCGTCAGGACAAGTTCGGGCGTGCCGAACCGGTCGCAGAGCGCGTCGAACCGCGCCTGCGACAGTGTCTCCACCGCGACGACCACGGCCCGGACGTCATGGCAGGTCAACAGGCAGGGCAACCCCATCGCCAGATCGCCCCGCGCCCGCGCAAGACGCTCGGCCGGGGTCGGCAGGAGGCAGTCGGATGTGTCGTGCATGTCAGCGGTCCCGTTGTCGATCACCGGCGTACGCCTTCGCTGTTCATCATCGCATTGGCGCAGCATGACGATGCGATGGGCAGCACGTCTTCGGGGCTGAGGGCGCAATCGAACAACATGTCGCTGCCCAGATTGTAGACCTCCGTCCTCGGGCGGCGCGCCTTGGCCAACGTCCCGACCGGGGCGGTCGTCAGGCTTTGCGGTCCGGACCCGATCAACAGGGGCGCGATCGCGATGTGCAAGCGGTTCAACAAATCCGCCTCCAGAAACTGGGTGATCGTGATTCCCCCGCCCTCGATCAGCACGCTCTTGAATCCGCGGTCCTGCAGGGCTTCGAGGATATCCGCCGGGGCGATCCACGGCGCACGCGACAGGGTGATCGCCTCGACCCCGGCCGGACGTTCCTTGGCGACCGCCTGGATCACGATCCGTCGGGCCGAGGTATCGGTCAGCAAACGCGCGTCGTTCGGCAGGCGCCCGTCGGGGTCGATCACCACCCGCGCAGGGCTTGTCCCGTCGGCAAGACGGACGGTCAGTCGTGGATCATCGTGCAGGGCGGTCTTGACCCCGATCACCACCGCGTCGGCCAAAGCGCGCAAGCGGTGCAGATGGGCCAGCCCGTCCGCGCCGGACACATCCTGTGCATCGCCGGTCTCGGTCGCGATCCGTCCGTCCAGAGACTGGCCGATCTGCGCGAACACCCGGCACGTCGCGGCAGGCTGAGCCAAGGCGCCATAGAGCGCGAGCGCCTGCGCCTCGCCCGATGTCCAATCACCGCAACACAGGCAGGCCGATCCGGCTTTCACGTCGAGAATCCTGTCCCATGCCCTGTGGGTCACATCCACCTGCTGCATTGTCTTACCGTCCTACTTTCTGCGGCACGGCCAGAATGTCGGTATGTCCGATATATCCGGCTGTCTGCGAGACGGTCGCCTGTCGGTCTGCGACCCAATCGCGCGCGTGCGCAAACCCGACCATTTCCGCAGCATCCCCGATGCCTGCCAGAAGTTCGCGATGCAAACGCGCTTCCGCGGCCCCCAGTTCCCAGGGGCTGTCGCCGAGCGAGACGTCGAACCCGTGCTCTGTGAACACCTGCGCCGCCGCTTCGCCTGACGTCGGTCCCAAGGCAGGACCAATTCCCTTGTCGGTGCGTTGATGCGCGTTGAACGCCCGTGTCACATCCGCGTCCGCATCATGCGGCGGTGACCAGTGCATCCGTCCGTTGTAATTCAGCGCCCCGTAGAACGGCAGTTCCGCCGCTTGCAGACGCCGGGCCAGCGCGGTGACCCACTCGAGCGGCATCAGGTCGAGCAGGGCCGAGGCCGTCACGAGCCGGACACCCTCCAAAGGCAATCGGTCTATGTCGCGCAGGTCGAAGACGCTTTTTTCCGCTTCCGGGTGCCGCGCCTGCGCGATGTCGAGAAGCGCCGGATCGCCGTCGACGAAGCGCCACCGCCACGTGGCACACACCGCGTCCGTGGCCGCGCGCGCGGTCGATCCGGTGCCGCTGCCCAGATCGACGACGACGGCGCCCGGCCC
>JBARXR010000319.1:0-11597 GCA_049647445.1 Jannaschia sp.
GACCGGCGTCGTCGGCAGCGTGCTCGTCGCGGCGATCTACGGACGCTTCAGCCTGTCGATGCTCCGGGACGCGTTCGAGGGGGCGATGATCATCACCGCGATGATCATGGTCATCGTCGTCAGCTCGAACCTCTTCGGACAGTTGCTTGGCTTCACCGGTGCCACGCGCCAGCTCGTCGCCCTCGGCCAGACGCTTTCGGATCAGCCCTATCTGCTGCTCGCGATGCTTCTCGGGATCGTCTTCGTGCTGTGCATGTTCATCGACCAGATCGCGCTGATGCTGATCATCGTCCCGATCTACAAGCCGCTCGTCGACGCCGCGGGCCTCGATCCGATCTGGTTCTGGATGCTGGTGCTGCTCAATCTCGCCATCGGGGGCATCACCCCGCCGTTCGGCTACACGATGTTTGCCTTCAAGGCGACGGCCGCCGGGGTGTCGCTCACGCAGGTCTATCGCGCCGCCTGGCCCTTCGTCGGCGTCTACCTGGTGCTGGTCCTTCTGGTGATCCTCTTTCCGCCGATCTCGACCTGGTTGCCGACCGTTATGCGCTAGCCTCCGGGCCACCGACGGGCGTCGGCAGGACGGTCAGGCCGACAGCACGGATTGCAGGATCGGAAACCGCACAAGGTCATGACCGATCGCCGATGCGGTCGCCGTCAACTCGGGCAGGCGTTCGGCGATCAGTTGGTCGGGCGACGTCATGCCGGTGTATCCGCTGGTGTTGAGGGCGGCGACGGTCCGTCCCGCCGCATCGCGGATCGGCACGGCAAGTGCCGTGATCCCGTAATCCAGCTGGTCGACGGTCGTGGCGTATCCGTTGCGGCGCGCGACCATGATTTCCGCGCGCAGGGCCTTCGGGTTCGTGCAGGTCTTGGAGGTCAGGCGCTCCGGCGCATAGCGCGCCAGATAGGCGTCGATCTCCGCGTCGGGGCGTCCGGCCAGCAGGACACGCCCCATCGACGTGGCATAGACCGGATACCGGGCGCCTATGTTGGCGGTCGCCCTGCGGGCGCGCTGGACCGAATGATGGGCCACATAGATCACGTCGTCGCCCGACAGGGTGCCCACCGAGGAGGCATCGCCGAAGTGGGTGACGATGTCGCGCACCGCAGGCTGCAGGATTTCGTCAAGCCGGGTGGACGAAAAGAACCCGGCCCCCAGGGTCATGACCTTGGGCGTCAGGTGGAACCGCTTGTCGCGCTGACCGATGTAACCAAGGGCCGAAAGCGTGATGAGCGACCGTCTGGCGGCGGCCGGCGTCAGGCCCGCCCGCCGCGCCACGTCCGATAGGGTCATGTCCGGATGGTCCGCGTCGAAACACTCGATGATCGCAATGCCCTTCGCGAGCGCCTCGACGAACTCGGCCGGCCTGTCGGTTTCGCTGATCACCTGGCCCGGCTTTCGGGTGCAAGGACGAAGTCGAACGCGAACATGGCATCGGGCTTCACATCGGTCGGAATACCCAGGTCCGCCTTGGCCTTGACCGGTTCGATCCTCGCGATCAGGGACTTGCGCACGCCGAACACCGCATCCTTGTCGATGTATTCGGAGTTCTCGAAGAAAACCTCCGTCGTGATGTCCGTCATGCCCTCCGCCCGGATGATGTAATGCAGGTGCGCGGCCCGCCAGGCATGGCGGTTTCCGGCGCGCAAAAGCCGTCCGACGGGGCCGTCATAGGGAACGGTATAGGGTTTCGGCAGAACCGTCGTGTACCAGTACCGGCCCTCCGCATCGGTCGTGAACTTGCCGCGAAGGTCCATCTTGTCCTGCCCCTGTGCCTGCTCCTGGATAGGATAGGTGCCCGCCGCGTCCGCCTGCCAGGTGTCGACGATCGCCCCGGGCAGCGGATTGTGCAGCGAGTCCGTCACCTTCCCATGCACGAGAACGGTAACGCCGTCGCGCCCGTCCGCAAGATGCGCGCCGAGATGCTTTTCCGGGGCCTGGTCCAGATAGAACGGACCAAGGTTCGATCCCTCCGTCGCCCCGCCCCGCGTGTTGATCATGTCCACCAGCGCCGAAAAGCCCAGAACGTCCGACAGCAGGATGAATTCATGCCGTTCGGGCGTGGAGATCCGGCCGCAGTCATAGAGGAAATTGAGCACGGCCATCCATTCCGCGTGGGTCACATGCAACTCCCGCGTGCAGTCGTGCAGATGGTCGATCACGCCATGCAGAATCGTCTCGAACCGGCTGCCCTCCTCCGTGTCGAAACTGTCCTTCACCGCCTGGGTGATGGTGTACTGGTTGATATCCTTCATGTTCTCTCCCTCCGAAACCGGTCGCGCGGCGGCCGACAATTCGTCTTGACGGAAGGTTAGAACGAGGGCTAAGTTTTCGGCAAGAGGAAAGTATTTCGCTAGGCGAAAATATTATCGGCAGTCGGAAGGGGACCCAATGCGGATCGGCAAGCAGGACCAGGCCTTCACGGCCATCGCGACATCGGATGCCGAGAGCATCACCGTGCGCGGTCTCGACCTGTGCGACGACCTCATCGGCAAGATCGACTTCACCGATTACTTCTGGCTCCTGACGCTCGGCGAAAAGCCGTCCGAGGCGCAGCGGCGGATGATGGATGCCTGTCTTGTCGCCATCGCCGAACATGGCCTCGTGCCGTCTGTGCAGGCGGCGCGCATGACCCTCGCCGCCGGGCCCGAGGCCTGGCAGGGGGCCTTCGCCGCGGGAATCCTCGGCATGGGGTCGGTCGTGGCCGGATCGTCCGAGGTCAGCGGACGCTACCTGCAGGAGGTGATCGACCGCGCCGCCGCCGACGGCACCGACCTCGAAACGGCCGTGATCGCCTCGCTTCACGATCACAAGGCGCAGAAGCGCAAGGTTGCCGGGCTCGGGCATCCGCAGCATTCGGACGGTGATCCGCGGGCGCACCGCCTGCTCGCCGTCGCACGCGACCTCGGCGTCTTCGGCAGATACTGCGAAACGCTGGAGCTTCTGGGCAAGCACGCCACCGCGATCATCGGGCGTCCGCTGCCGATCAATGTCTCCGGAGCGATCCCGGCGACGATCCTCGATGCCGGCTGGCCGCTCGCGGCGATCAAGGCCGTCCCGATTCTCGCGCGCACGGCCGGCCTCTCGGCGCATCTCTTCGAAGAGGCGTCGCGGTCCATCGGCTTCGTCATGTCCCACAAGGCGGACCTCGCGATCACCTACGATGGCAAGGGCTCGGCACAGGAAGCGGCGGAATGAAGCTGCTCCGGGATATCCGCGTCGTCGAACTCGGGACCTACATCACCGGTCCCGCGGCCGGGATGCACCTCGCCGATCTGGGGGCCGACGTCATCAAGGTCGAACGTCCCGGCACCGGCGATCCGTTCCGCGCCTTCAAGGGCGGCCTCTATTCGCCGCACTACCAGACCTACAATCGCAACAAGCGGTCCATCGCCCTCGACACGACCCTGCCGGGGGACCTTGCGGTCCTGCACGACCTCGTCGCCACCGCCGATGTGTTCATCCAGAATTTCCGCCCCGGCGTGGCCGAAAAGCTGGGCGCCGGAGAGGACGACCTGCGCGCCGTGAAGCCGGACCTGATCTACTGCGCCATTTCCGGGTTCGGACGGTCCGGGCCGTCGCGCGACCGGCCCGCCTATGACACCGTGGCGCAGGCGGCGAGCGGCTATCTGCGGCTGCTGACGCCGCCCGCCAATCCGCGCGTGATCGGCCCCGCCATCGCCGACGCCGTCACCGGCCAGTATGCCGCGATGGCGTGTCTTGCCGCCCTGCTGGAGCGGGCGTCGTCGGGCAAGGGGCGTCGTGTCGATATCTCGATGCTCGAAGCCATGAGCCACTTCAACCTCGACAGCTTCACCCACTTCTTTTCCGTCGGTGAGATCATGGGGCCCCTGTCGCGCCCCGTCGTCAGCCAATCCTACACATTCGAATGTCGGGACGGAAAATGGATCGCGATCCACATGTCGTCGCCCGCCAAGTTCTGGACCGGCATGCTCGAGGCCACGGGTCAGCAGCACCTCAAGGACGATCCGCGCTTTGCCGAGCGGATGGAGCGCATCAGGCACCAGGACGCGCTGATCGACATCCTGACCCCGGTTTTCGCCGAAAGAACCCGGGACGAATGGGCCGACCGGCTGCTCGCCAACGAGGTGCCCCATGCGCCCGCCTACGACAGCAACGAGGCGCTGGAAGACCCGCAGGCGCAACATCTCAGGATCAAGGTCACCGCGCCGTCGTCGGAGCTGGGCACCTTCACGACCGTGCGCGCGCCCTACAGCTTCGATGGCGTTCCGGACCTCGACGTGGTGCCGCCGCCCACGCTCGACGAGCACGGCTCCGAGATCCGGGAGGAACTTGCGCGGCGCAAGGCAGGCTGACCGACCGAAAGCTCGAATTGGGGGGAGACCGATGAGCGACGACAATCCCGGAACCGTGCCCGCCGCGGCCGTCCTCGAGGCCTCGAAGGGCATGCTGCAAAAGCAGCTGTTCGCGATCTTCACCTCGCCCGTCGACGGGCTCGGCCCGATTTTCGCGACCATGGAGGCACATCTCGCCTTTCAGGTCGGGCTGGAGCGGGACGGCCTGCTGTTCGCCGCCGGGCCGCTCTGGTCCGATGACGGGACCGAGTGGGCGGGCGAGGGGATGGTCGTCGTCCGTGCCGCCTCGGCCCAAGAGGCCGCCGCCATCGCCGACCGCGACCCGATGCACAGAGCCGGGGCACGGACCTGGCGCATCAGGCCCTGGCTCGTCAACGAAGGGTCCGTGACCCTCCGCCTCGATTATTCCACGCAGCAGTTCACGATCACCTGACGATCTCTAGGGAGGAAACCAATGAGACATCACCTTATCGGGGCACTTTTGGCCAGCGCCATCGCCGTCCCGGCCCTCGCGCAGGAAACCATCAACCTGACCGTCGCGTCGTCGCACCCGACCGTCGTGCCGTGGGTCGGCATGATCCAGACCCATTTCATGGCCCGGACCGATGAAATCCTGGCCGTGGCGGGCGATTACAAGATCGAGTGGAACGAGGCCTTCGGCGGCCAGCTCTACAAGGCCAACGCGACCCTGTCGTCGGTGTCCGAGGGCATCACGGATGTCGGCTGGGTGTTCTCCTTTCTCGAACAGTCCAAGCTTCCGCTGAGCCAGGCACCCTCGAACGCGCCGTTCGCGACGTCGAATCCGCCGGTGCTGCTCGAGACGATGCAGGAGCTGTTCGACACCAACGATGCCTTCCGGGAGGAATGGGAGCAGCACAATCTCGTGGTCCTCGGGCTGACGGCGACCGACCTCTACGACATCTACACCAAGGTGCCCCTCACCGGCATCGACGACATCGACGGCATGAAGATTTCGGCACCCGGCGTGCTGGGCAACTGGCTGCGCGGCACCGGTGCCAATGCCGTCGACGGCGCCCTGACGACCTATTACACGGACGTGCAGACCGGCGTCTCCGACGGCGCGCTGACGCTTGCGCTCGGGGCCCTGCCGATCAAGCTCTACGAGGTCGCACCCTACATCAACCGGTTCGCGGCCGGCGCGGCCTTCTCCGGGGCCGTCGCGATCAACCGCGACACCTGGGACACATTGCCCGAGGAGGTGCAGGCCGCGATGGTCGAGGCGGGCGACTATTACACCGTCAGCCACGGTCAGGACCGGGTCGCACGGCACGAGTTGGCCCTCATCAGGTTGGTCGAGGTCGGAGCCGGTCAGGGCACGCCCGTCCAGATCATCCAGATGCCAGAGAACGAGACCGTCAAATGGGTCAACAAGCTGCCGAACATCGCTCAGGACTGGGCCCAGCCCCTCGAGGCGCGGGGCATCCCCGCCAATGCCTTTCTCGCCGCCTATCTCGACGGGTTGCGGGCACGCGGCGAAACGCCGGCCCGCGACTGGGACAAAGAGTGAGCACGGGGCAGTTTCGTGCGCATTGACCGCGAAAACGGGGCCGCCGATCGGTCGGCGGCCCGACCCGAACCCCGACCCGACTCCCGCGCGATGCGGGCCTGGCACCGCCTGGTGGAGGCCCTCGCGGTGCTTGGCACCGTGATGATCGGTGTCCTCGGGGTCATGATCTGCGCCGACATCGTCGCACGCAATTCGATGGGCGCGTCCCTGCCGCTGGTGTCCGAGATGGGCGCGCTGATGCTGGTGATGATCGTCGCGCTGCAACTGCCCGCCGCCGTGCGCGCCGACAGGCTGGCCCAGACCGAGATTTTCATCCTGCCGTTCAGCCACTCCTTTCCGCGCGGCGGCGCCGTCCTGCGAAGCGCGTTCAACCTCGCCGGGGCCGCGATGCTGGGGCTGATCGCCTGGGCCTCGATCCGCATTCTCGACGCCGATTGGGCGTCGGCGGAATTCATCGGCATCGTCGGCGTCGCCACGCTTCCGACCTGGCCCTTCCGCGCCCTGATCCTTGTCGGCTTCGCCGTGTCGGCGCTGGAATTCGTCGTGCGCGCCCTGTCCGAACTCCGCGTCGCCGTTCGCGGTCCGGCATGAGTCCGTTCGACATAGGCATAGGGGCGGTGTTCCTGCTGATGCTCCTGATCGGGATCGGGATGCCCATCGGGATCGGGATGCTGCTGGTCTCGTTCGGCGGGGTCGCCCTGATCCGGAACGACGTCGTCTCGATGCGCATGATGGCCTCGGTCGCCAACGACAGCCTCGAGGAATACCTCTTCGCGGTTGTCCCGCTGTTCGTGCTGATGGGCCTGCTCGTCACCGTTTCGGGGGTGGGGCGCGACACGTTCGACGTGTTTCAGAAACTGCTGCACCGGGTGACGGCCGGGCTCGGCATCGCGACGGTCTTCGCGAACGCGATCTTCGCCTCCATCACCGGGATATCCATCGCCTCCGCCACGGTCTTCAGCCGCGTCGCGGTGCCCGAAATGACCCGCCACGGCTATACCCGCAAATTCGCGACCGGCGTCGTCGCCGGGTCGTCGGTTCTCGGGATGCTGATCCCGCCATCGCTCCTGATGATCGTCTACGCGGTTCTGGCCGAGCAATCCGTGGGCCGCATGTTTCTGGCCGGGATCGGGCCGGGCCTGCTGCTCAGTGTCGTGTTCTGCGCGGCGATCCTGTGGATGGCGCGGCGGCGTCCCGACTTCGTCTTCGACCACAAGACCACGGCCTTGGTCGAGGATATCGGCGCGCTCCGTCTCGTGCAGAAGTTCATCCCGATCCTGTCGCTTATGACCGTCGTCCTCGGCGGGCTCTACGGCGGCTTTCTCAATCCGACCGAAGCGGGGGCGGCGGGGGCCTTCGGCGCGCTGGTGATCGCGCTCCTGCGCCGCGCGCTCGACAGGTCGACATTCTGGCGGCTGCTGGTCGAAACGGGACAGATCACCGTCAGCGTTCTGTTCCTGATCCTCGCCGCGACCTTCTTCAGCCGGATGCTGGCCCTGTCGGGCGTGCCGCGCGAACTGGCGGAAGTGTTCCTCGAAGGGTCCATCGGCCCCTACGGGTTCCTCGTGGTCTACCTGCTCCTGATCATCGCCCTGGGATGCCTGATCGACTCGATCTCGATCATGCTCATCATGCTGCCGATCGCGCTTCCGGTCGCCGAGGCCGCCGGGTTCGACCTGATCTGGTTCGGGGTGCTGACGGTGGTCGCCGTCGAAATGGGCCTTCTGACCCCGCCGTTCGGCCTGTCGGTCTACACCATCAAATCGGCGATGGATGATCCGGACCTGAGCGTCGGCGAAATCTTCCGCGGGGCCTGGCCCTTCGTCGTCGCCATGGCGGCGTCCCTCGTGATCCTGATCCTCGTTCCCTCGATCTCCACCTGGCTCGCCCGCCTGTAAGGAATCCCGCCGTGACATCCCTCTTCTTCATTCCCGGCAGCCTGAGGGCAGACTCGTCCTCCCGCAGGATCGCGGCGGCACTGGCCGACCGGGTGCCGCCCGACGTGACCTGCACCACCGCCGACATCGGCACCCTGCCGCACTACAACGCGGACATCGTCGGTCACCCCGAGGTCCTCGCCTTCATCGCCGCCATCGCGGCCGCCGACGCGCTCGTGTTCGTGACGCCGGAATACAACTACAGCGTTCCGGGGGTGCTCAAGAACGCGATCGACTGGGCGTCGCGCCCGGCCTTCGGGTCCGCGTTCAAGGGCAAGCCCTGCCTCGTCATCACGGTCTCCGGCGGGCCGACCGGCGGCGTGCGGGCTCAGGCGCACCTCAAGTATGTCCTCAGCGGGCTGCTGGCCCGGCTCCACGTCGACAAGGAAATCATCGTCCCCTTCGCCAACGCCAAGATCGTCGACGGGGTTTTCGACGATGCGGAGGTCCTGGCCTTCGCCGGGGCGCAGATCACCGCCCTTCTGGACGGTCTCTGACGGTGCGGGTCCGCGCCGGGCGGTTCGCGCCGGAGACGGCCATCGACGCGACGCCGCCAAGGCCCTATCAACCGGTCACCACATCATCCAAGACGCATGGGAGAACAGCATGGCGCGCACGGTAATCATCGAAGAGGCCGGCGGCCCGGAACAGCTCAAGCTCGTCGACCGCGAGGTCGGCACGCCGGGGCCGGGCCAGATCCGCCTCGAGCATCGCGCCTGCGGTCTCAACTTCATCGACGTCTACCAGCGCATGGGCCTCTACCCGATGGAGCTTCCGCATGCCCTCGGAATGGAAGCCTCGGGTGTCGTCACGGCCGTGGGCGAGGGCGTCACCCACCTCAAGGACGGGGACCGCGTGGCCTATGCGTCGATGCCGCCCGGCGCCTACGCGGAGGCCCGCGTGATGCCGGCCGCACAGGTCTGCAAACTGCCGGACGACATCTCGTTCGAGACCGGGGCCGCGATGATGCTGCAGGGCATGACCGTCGAATACCTGTTCCACCGCATCACGCCCATCGCCAAGGGCGATACCGTCCTGTTCCACGCCGCGGCGGGCGGTGTCGGTCTGATCGCCTGCCAATGGGCCCGGTCGGAGGGGATCACCCTGATCGGCACCGCGGGCTCACAGGAAAAGTGCGACCTGGCACTGGCCCATGGCGCGGCCCATTGCATCAACTACAACGCGGACGATTTCGCCGAAAAGGTCAAGCAGATCACCGGCGGCAAGGGCGTTGACGTCGTCATGGACGGCGTCGGCAAGGATACGTTCGACGCCTCTCTGGATTGCCTCAGGCCGCTCGGGTTCATGATCTCGTTCGGCAACGCCTCCGGCCCGGTCCCGCCGGTCAACCTCTTGACGCTGGCAGGCAAGGGATCGCTCAAGCTGACGCGCGCGACCCTCTTCACGTTCCTCGCCGACCATGACCGCTGTCAGGAAATGGCCCGCCATCTCTTCGGCAAGGTGTCCAGCGGCGCGATCGATATCCGCATCGGCCAGACCTTCGCGCTCGCGGATATCGCCGAGGCGCACCGCGCCCTCGAAGGGCGCAAGACGACGGGATCGACGATCATCACGCTTTGACGGTCGGGCGACGCGCGGCTGGACGGGGACGTCCGGTCGCGCTATGAACTGAACAAGCGTTCAATTCCGGCCGGGGAGGATTCGATGTTCAACGCCACCATGCAGTTCGACTTGGGCGAAGACGTGAACGCCCTGCGCGAGATGGTCCATCGCTGGGCGCAGGACCGCATCGCCCCGATGGCCGCGCAGATCGACGCCGACAACGTCTTCCCCGCCGCGCTCTGGACCGAAATGGGCGACCTCGGACTCCTCGGCATAACGGTGCCCGAAGACGACGGCGGCGCGGGCATGGGCTATCTCGCCCATGTCATCGCGGTCGAGGAGATCGCCCGCGCCTCCGCCTCCGTCTCGCTCTCCTACGGCGCGCATTCCAACCTCTGCGTCAACCAGATCGCCCTGAACGGCACGCCCGCGCAGAAGGCGAAATACCTGCCCGGCCTGATCTCGGGCGAACATGTCGGCGCGCTCGCCATGTCCGAGGCCGGGTCCGGCTCCGACGTCGTCTCGATGAAACTGCGCGCCGAAAAGCGCAACGACCGCTTCATCCTCAACGGCACGAAATACTGGATCACCAACGGCCCCGACGCCTCAACCCTCGTGGTCTATGCCAAGACCGACCCCGACGCGGGCACCAGGGGCATCACCGCCTTCCTGATCGAAAAGTCGATGACCGGTTTCTCGACCTCGAAACACTTCGACAAGATGGGCATGCGCGGCTCCAACACCGCCGAACTGGTGTTCGAGGACGTCGAGGTCCCCTTCGACAACATCCTCGGCGAAGAGGGGCGCGGCGTGAACGTGCTGATGTCTGGCCTCGATTACGAACGTGTCGTCCTCGCGGGCATCGGCACCGGCATCATGGCCGCCTGTCTCGATGCGATCATGCCCTACATGGCCGAGCGCAAGCAATTCGGTCAGCCCATTGGGTCGTTTCAACTGATGCAGGGCAAGATCGCCGACATGTATACCGCCATGAACTCCGCCCGCGCCTACGTCTACGAGGTGGCGCGCGCCTGCGACCGGGGACAGGTCACGCGACAGGACGCCGCCGCCTGCGTCCTCTATGCGTCCGAGGAAGCCATGAAACAGGCCCATCAGGCCGTGCAGGCCATGGGCGGTGCCGGGTTCATGCAGGACAGCCCCGTCGCACGCCTCTTCCGGGACGCCAAGCTGATGGAGATCGGGGCAGGCACCTCCGAGATCCGCCGGATGCTGATCGGACGGGAGTTGGTGGGAGCGATGGGGTGAAGCGCGCACTCCTGCTTGTCGGGGCGGGTCTGGCGTCCGGGTCGGCGCTGGCGCAGGACATCCTTTTCGATCCGGCGCCGGTGGCGAAATGTTTCGCACAGGCCGAGGAACCGCGTCCCGGGTGCATAGGGGACGCCTCCGCGCTCTGCCAGGAGCGGACCGAGGGCGGCACGTCGACCTATGGCATGGTGGAATGCTCCGCGCGGGAAACGAGGGAATGGGATCGCCTGCTCAACGTCGAATATCAGGCCCTGCGCACCCGACTTGAGGCCGAGGACGACGGCGAGGGCATAGATCGCTCGGACGCGCTGCGCGATGCCCAACGCGCATGGATCGCGTATCGCGACACCGAATGCACGCTGCAATACGCGCTCTATCAGGAGGGGACGATCCGCAGCATCGTCGGCGCGGGCTGCGTCCTCGGGTTCACCGCCACCCGCACGCTCGAGCTGCGGGCCATGCGACAGGGCCTCCTGCAATGAAGCTCTCGTCCGCCCTCCTCATCAATTCCGATCAGGCGCGCGCCAACCGCGAGGCACATCTGTCCGCGCTCGCCGAAATCCGGGAAGCCGCCGAATGGGCCATCGCAGGGGGCGGCGCGAAGTCCCGCGAGCGGCATCTGTCACGCGGCAAGATGCTGCCCCGCGACCGCGTGGCGGGCCTGCTCGACCCCGGCTCGCCGTTCCTCGAAATCGGCACCTTCGCGGGCCACGATCTCTATGACGGCACGGCCCCCTGCGGCGGCGCGATCGCGGGTGTGGGCCGGGTGCACGGGCGCGACGTGATGGTGGTCTGCAACGACGCCACCGTGAAGGGCGGCACCTATTACCCGATCACGGTAAAGAAACATCTAAGGGCGCAGGAAATCGCCGAGGAATGCCACCTGCCCTGCGTCTACCTCGTGGACAGCGGCGGTGCGAACCTGCCCAATCAGGATGAGGTCTTTCCCGACCGCGATCACT
>JBARXR010000320.1:0-6366 GCA_049647445.1 Jannaschia sp.
GAACCACGAGATGGTGAACCCGGTCTTCGCCGATTTCGTCGCGGGCGCAGGCGAGGTCTACGCCCGCGCGAACTATGATCTCATCCTGTCCATCGTTGCCGACGGGGACGAGGTGAAATCCTATCGCCAGATGGCAGCCACCGGCAGCGTCGACGGCGTCATCGTTCACGGTCCGCGTACCGACGACGCGCGCATCGAGCTGCTCCGGTCTACGGACTTGCCGTTCGTGGTGCACGGTCGGATGCCCGGCACTGGGCTCGATTTCGATTTCGTCGACGTCGACAACATCCGCGCCTTTCGACGCGCAACCGACTTTCTGCTGGGCCTCGGACACAGGCGCATCGCCCTGATAAATGGCCATGAATTCATGGATTTTGCCCGGCGTCGGCACGACGGATACCGTGCGGCCCTGACCGCGCATGCCATCCCCCATGCGCCGGACCTTTGCTTTTCGGGTGAAATGTCCGAACAGAACGGCTTTCGTGCGGCGCGCAGGATGCTGGCGGCACAGACCCCGCCGACCGCTTTTCTTGTCTCCTCGCTCATCATGGCGATCGGCGTGCGCAGGGCCATTCACGAGGCCGGTCTCGTGATGGGCCGCGACGTTTCGGTCGTGACCCACGACGATATGCTCAGCTACCTTGGCAACGGCGATGACAGACCGATCTTCACCGCGACCCGGTCCTCCGTCCGCGCCGCGGGCAGTCGCTGTGCCGAGATCCTGCTGCAAAGGATCGCCGATCCGGGACGTGCGCCGACCCACGAAATCTGGGAAAGCGAGCTTGTCATCGGAACCTCCACCGGACCGGCCCCATGACCCATCCGTCCTCTCCTGTCTGGATACCCTTATGACGCCCCCGACCCTCTCCCCCGACCTGTCCGTGAAGCGCTCGGACTTTCCACCGGATTTCCTGTTCGCCACCGCGACATCGGCCTATCAGATCGAAGGCCACGCCTTCGGCGGTGCCGGTCGAACGCATTGGGACAGTTTCGCCGAACAGCCGGGCAAGGTCGCCCGCGGCGAGAACGGCGCGACCGCCTGCGACCACTTCCACCGCTGGCAAGAAGACCTCGACCTGATCGCGGCGGCAGGCCTCGACGCCTATCGCTTTTCGACGTCGTGGGCGCGCGTCATGCCGGACGGCAAGACGATCAATCCGCAAGGACTTGATTTCTATGACCGGCTCGTGGACGGAATGCTGGCGCGCGGGATCAGGCCGATGGCGACCCTCTACCACTGGGAACTGCCCGAGGTCCTTGCGGCGCAGGGTGGCTGGACGACCCGCATGGTGCCCGAACGTTTCGCCGATTTTACCCGCGTGATCGCCGCCCGTCTCGGCGACCGAATCTATTCGACGGCCCCGGTGAACGAGCCGTGGTGCGTCTCCTGGCTCAGTCACTTCGAAGGCTACCAGGCCCCCGGTCTGGCCGACCTCGGCGCGGCAGCGAAGGCCATGCACCACGTCGCCCTGGCCCATGGTCTGTCCGTTCAGGTCCTGCGCGCCGAGGGCGTGGCGAATGTGGGTGCCGCCTGCAACCTCGAATACGCCCTTCCCGCCACGGACCGGGATGAAGATCACCGCGCGGCCGACGTCTATGACGCGATCTACAACCGGTGGTTCGTCGGCGCGATGACCGAAGGACGCTATCCCGGTCAGGTGCTGGACGGGCTTGAGCATCTTTTGCCGAAAGGCTGGCGGGACGACATGAAGACCGTCTCGCAACCCTTGGATTGGATGGGAATAAATTACTATACTTGCAAGCGGATGGTCGGCACCGATGCCGCCTGGCCCGCCTATGGCACGGTCCCGGGCCCGCTGCCCAGAACGGACATGGAGTGGGAGATCTGCCCCGAAGGCTTCGATCATCTGCTGCGCCGCACCGCCTCCGACTATACCGGCGACCTGCCCCTGTTCGTGACCGAAAACGGGATGGCCAATGCCGATGTGCCCGGTCGGCCGGATCTGGAGCGCATCGCCTATCTGGACCGACATCTGGAGGTCGCGCGAAATCTCGTTGCGGACGGCGTTCCCCTCAAGGGCTACACGATCTGGTCGCTGCTCGACAATTACGAGTGGACCCTAGGCTATGACAAACGCTTCGGGCTGGTGCATGTGGATTTCGACACCTACACCCGGACACCGAAGGCCAGCTATCATGCGCTTGCACGTGCACTTTCAGGCTAGGGGCATCGACGGATGACACAACCGCTTCATATCGTGGCCGATGTCGGCGGAACCAACACGCGCGTGGCGGTCAGCCATGGCCGTGAGGTCCAGCCCGACACGATCCGTAAATACCGCAACAGCGACTTCGCCAACCTCGCGCCGGTGCTGCGCCAGTATCGCGCGGACCTCGGCGGCCTGACACCCGCCGGGGCCTGCGTCTGTGTCGCGGGACCGGTCGCCAATGGCGTCGGCGAATTGACCAATCTCGACTGGTCCATCGACATCGCGCGCCTCTCCGAGGCGACGGGCGCGGGCCGCTCCGCGATCCTGAACGATCTGCAGGCACAGGGGCATGCCCTCGGATACCTGCCCGATGATGCCTGCACGGCGGTGATTTCCGGCGATGGCAAGCCCGGTGGCGCGCGGCTCGTGATCGGTGTCGGCACCGGTTTCAACGCAGCGCCCGTTCACCAGACCTCGGCCGGACGCTTCGTCCCCCCCTGCGAGGCGGGGCATGCCAACCTGCCCATCCGCACCGAGGCCGAACTGCGCCTGTGCACCTTCGTGTCGACGGCCCACGGCTTTCCGGCGGTCGAGGACGTGCTCTCCGGGCGCGGGCTGGAGCAGGTCTATCGCTGGCTGTCGCACGAGGCCGGCAGCTCCGACGAATTTCAGGCGTCCGAAATCATGGAGCGTCTGGACAGCGACCCGCGTGCCCGCGCCGCCGTGCAGCACTTCATTCGCGTCCTCGGAACCGTCGCGGGCAATCTGGCCCTGATCCACCTGCCGCTCGGCGGGGTTTTCCTGGTCGGGGGTGTGGCGCGCGCCATGGGGCCGTACCTGCGGGACATGGGGTTCACGGATGCCTTTCGCGACAAGGGCCGATTTGCCGGGTTCATGATGAACTTTCCCGTTCAACTGGTCGTGGACGATTTCGCGGCCCTGACCGGCTGTGCCGCCTATCTGACCGAAGCGCCGGAGTGAGCGCGGGGTAACCGTTTATTAGGGGGCCGGAGGCTAGGGAAACGGGGTCCAGTCCCGAGTCGGAGTCTCCCGGTGCGCCATAATCCCGAATCCGGTCGCCCGGACGCGACCATTCAGTTGCCCGCGCGGCTCGACATCGCTGCCGCCGGTCGACTGCGCGACTGGTATCTCGGCCTGTCCTGCGACGCGGTTCTCGATGCGTCGGCGGTGGACGTGGTGACGACCCCTGCCCTGCAGGTCATGATGGCTGGCCGGGACTGGCTCCGGGATCGGGGCTTCGGCGTGCGGATCGACGGGCCCACGTCTGACTTCCTCGGGTCCCTGACGGTGCTCGGCACGTCGCTCGCCCGTCTGTCCCATCATCGCACCGATATGGGGCGGGCGCTGTGATGCATGTCCTCGCCATCGACGACAGCCGCACGATCCGGGACATGGTCCGCCTGACCCTCGAGCGGGAGGGGATACGGACCACCATGGCCGAGGACGGTCTCCACGGCATCGAAGTGCTCGATTCCCTCGATCCCCGCCCGGATGCGATCCTGACGGACGTGAACATGCCCAGGCTCGATGGCTTCGGCTTTATCGAACGGGTCCGCCGGATGGAGGGCTATACCGGCATCCCGATCCTCGTGCTTACGACCGAGAGTGCACGGGACCTCAAGCAGCGCGCCCGTGCCGCGGGGGCCACGGGCTGGATCGTCAAGCCGTTCGATCCGTCCCGACTCGTCGTCGCCCTGCGCACCGTGACCGGCCTCAGGTGATGTCCGCCATGGACGAGATCAGGGCCACCTTCTTCGAGGAATGTGGCGAACGCCTCGAACAGCTCGAGGCCGGCCTTCTGGTGCTTCAGGACGGCGACGGGACAGGCGACACGATCGACGCCCTGTTTCGCGCCGTCCATTCCATCAAGGGGGGCGCTGCAGCCTTCGATCTCGGCACCCTCGTCGCCTTCACCCATGACTTCGAGACCGCCCTCGACGGGCTTCGGACCGGTCTGCTGGCCCCCGTGCCGGACATCGTCCTGCTCCTGCTGCGGTCGTGCGACCGTCTCGGCGACCTGATCGCCATGGCCCGCGTCGGGGAGACCGGCGACGAACCTATCCCGCCGGACCTCGTGGCGCTTGCCGCGAGGGTCTCGCAGGCCCACCACGACGACCGCCCTGACGTCGACGACGCCTTCGACCTGATGCCGGACATCGACCCGATGCCGCTCGACCAAGGGGCTCGTCCCCCTGAATGCTCGGTCCCGTCCCCACCCGCCCGTCCTCCGTCACTCCAGAACCGGGCCGGGACGACCAGCCTCGGGTCGGATGGCAGGGTGCCTGTCAACCGCCCCACGATCTGGACCATCACGGTCAAGCCACTGGAGGACCTTCTCGCAAGCGGGAATGAGCCGCTATTCTTGTTCCGCGCCCTTCAGGTGCTGGGCGCGCTGACCGTCGTCATCCGCGACGACGCCCTGCCTGCGCTCGACAGGCTGGATGCCGCAGTCCCGTCGGTCTGGTGGGACCTGACGCTCCGACCGACCGCGGACGACGTGACGAGAACCGAAATCGAGGCCGTGTTCGAATTCGTGGCAGACCTGTGCGAGCTGACCATCGCGCCGTCGGTCGCACCGGGCCTCCACGACACCCCGGTCCCGTCCGGCAGAATGCCCGCAGGTGCCGACGACCCGCACAGGGTCAGCGCCCCCATCTCCGTCCCCGGGGCCCCCGCGGCGATGGCTGTCGCACAACCGTCGGTTCGTGCCGCAAGGCCGTCAGATGCCGAGACCGAGGCCTCGCCCGGCGCTACGATCCGGGTTGAACTTGACCGGATCGACCGCCTCGTGAACCTTGTGGGCGAACTCGTCATAAGCCAGTCCATGCTGGCCCAAAGCCTGCTGCGCGACAGATCGGCGTCGAATGCCACGTCGGCCTCCTGTCTGGAGGATCTGCAACAGCTCACCCGGAACATCCAGGACAGCGTCATGGCGATCCGCGCGCAACCGGTGCGATCGCTGTTCCAGCGCATGACGAGGATCGTTCGCGAAACGGCGCTGATGACCGGCAAGGACGTGCGCCTAGAGACGTCAGGCGAAGGCACGGAGATCGACAAGACCGTGGTGGAGCGTCTGGCGGATCCGCTCACCCACATGATCCGGAACGCCATCGACCACGGGCTCGAACATCCAGAAGACCGGATCGCGGCGGGCAAGACGCGAACCGGAACGGTTCGCCTGTCGGCGCGGCAGCAGTCGGACCGCGTCATCATCGAGGTGGCCGACGACGGGCGGGGCATCGACCGCGCGCGGGTTCTCGAACGCGCCGTGGACCGGTCTCTGGTGCCGCCGGACCTGCCGCTCGAGACCGCGCAGATCGACCGCCTCATCTTTCGTCCGGGGTTTTCAACGCGGGACGAAATCTCGGCCCTGTCCGGTCGCGGCGTCGGAATGGACGTGGTCCAGCGCGCGATCCACGATCTGAACGGAACGATCAGCCTGTCGTCGGAAAGCGGTCGCGGCTGTGCGATCACCATCAGCCTGCCGCTCACCCTTGCCATTCTGGACGGGATGATCGTTCGCACGGCGCGACACAGGCTGGTCATGCCGCTGTCCGCCATCATCGAGACCCAGACCCTGTCGTCTGCGACGCTGGAGAGACTCGGTCCGGGTCGGGACATGGTCAGGTTTCACGACCGGTTCGTGCCGGTCGTCGACCTCGGGCCGGGCATGGGCTTCGGAGCCGATGCGCGGCACGACGCCCCCCCGGACGACGACGATGCCGCGCGTCTGGTCCTCCGGCCGGACGATCTCGGCGTGCTGGCGGTGCGCGTCGATGCGATCGAGGCGCAACGCCAGGTGGTCATCAAGGGCCTCGGGTCCAGTTTCGGCCGTATTCCGGGCGTGTCGGCCGCGACGATCCTCGGGGACGGGCAGGTCGCGCTCATCGTCGATCCGTCAGGTCTCGCCCTGAACGCGCGCCGCACCTCGCAGGTGGGTCCGGCCCAACGGACGGCCTGCGTGTCATGACCGCCGGTCCCGGTCCCCAGGCACCGATGCCCGACGCGGTCCGCATGCCGGCGGCAACCGCGCCGTCCCCGGCGTCCGCCGATGCCCGGGACCTGCTCACGTTCCGATGCGGTGGTGGCGCGTATGCGGTCGATATCATGTTCGTGCGCGAAATCCGCAGTTGGACCCGACCCACACCCCTGCCCCATTCGCCCTGTTTCATGC
>JBARXR010000321.1:0-3333 GCA_049647445.1 Jannaschia sp.
CCTGCGTGGCGCGGGCGCGGGCGCGGACGCCAGCGACGTGCCCCGGTGGCATGCCCCAGGCGTGCGCGGCGGGAAGCGCGGCCTCCAGAAGTCCTCGCATCGCCTCCACTTCCGAGGTTGCGGCGAAGGCGGCGTCGAGACGTCCCGCGCAACCGGCATATCGCTCCGCGAGGTCCGATGGCGTGGCCAGAGCCGGACCCACGGTCAGACCGCATGTCCAGAGCAGCAGAAGGGACTGTCTCAAAACTGTCATATGACAGTTATATGACAGAAAACCCTTCGGAACAGAAAACCCCGATCGAGGACAGTCGTCGGTCCGAAGGTGTGTCCTCCGTGCACCGTGCCGCGCCCGCAGGGTTCCGGATCAGGAGCGTTTCGGGCAGTCCCGGTCGGCGCGGGCCCGCACTTCGGCCGCAGGAAGGGTGGCAAGCCGTTCGAGACGTTCCGCAAAGGCCACCTGAATCATCGGCAGCAGCCGTTCGGAGAAGGCCCCCGTGGCGGCGCTTTCGAGCGTGACCGCGCGGTTCAGCGCGTCGCGGATCGCAGCCGGCTCCTGCCCAAGCAAGACGGACAGGGCCGCGCAGTCGAGTGCCGTGTCGGCGAACGGGTCTGAAAGCGGCTCGGCGGCGGATGCCCCCGACACCAGCATCATGGCCGCAATTGCCGCCCGCATCAGGCGCACGTCGGGCGGACCGTCGTCGCCAGGTGTCCCGATCCGGACCCTGACGATCCATGAACGCCTTCGCACATCGGGTTCGAAAAAGGATCGGAGCGAGCGTCGGTTGTCTGTCTCATGCCCGAACTAGAGCACTCGCGCGAGATCGGAGCAATGTCCCTGAGACGCTTTGTCCGGATCTGACGTGCAGACGATTGCTCGCGCCGGTCGGCGCCGCTTGCCGTTCGCAGGGCCGAGGCGTAACATCCTCCCAGGCTCTCATCGGCGCTCTTCTGGATCCGATGGCCGGGATCATCGTCCCAGACCGATCGGTCCGGGCAACCCTGATTCAGTTATCACAGCAGGACGGGATGCGGGCGGTCAGCGCCGCGCACCCGGGTGTCGAAAGGACAGATCATGGGTAAGGGCGACAAGCAAAAGGGCAACAAGGAAGCCAAGAAGCCGAAGAAGGAAAAGCCGAAGACGATCGCTGCCGCGGATGCCGGAACCGGGCGTCCGGGCATCGTGGTGTCGGGCAAGAAGGTCAAGTGAAGCGCGAGCCCCCGGACGATTGTTCGACCGGGGGCAGCCACCTTATCCGAGGCTGAGGCTGACCGCGCTTTCCGGCAGCTCTTCGTCAAAGCAGCGCTGATAGAACTCGGCCACTGTCTGCCGCTCCAACTCGTCGCACTTGTTTAGGAACGACAGGCGGAAGGCATAGCCCACGTCGCGGAAGATCTCCGCGTTCTGCGCCCAGGCGATCACCGTCCGGGGCGACATGACCGTCGACAGATCGCCGTTCATGAACGCGGTCCGGGTCAGGTCGGCAACGGTCACCATGCGGCTGACGGTGCGGCGACCCTTCTCGGTGTTGTAATGCGGCTGCTTGGCGATGACGATCGCGGTCTCGGCGTCGTGCGACAGGTAATTGAGCGTCGCAACCAGCGACCAGCGGTCCATCTGCGCTTGGTTGATCTGCTGCGTGCCGTGATAGAGGCCAGTCGTGTCGCCGAGGCCGACCGTGTTGGCGGTCGCGAACAGGCGGAATGACTTGTGCGGCGTGATGATCTTGTTCTGGTCCATCAGCGTCAGCTTGCCGTCATGTTCCAGCACGCGCTGGATCACGAACATGACGTCCGCGCGACCAGCGTCGTACTCGTCGAACACGATCGCGACAGGATTGCGCAGGGCCCAGGGCAGGATGCCTTCGTGGAATTCCGTGACCTGCACACCATCCTTGAGCTTGATCGCGTCCTTGCCGATCAGGTCGATCCGGCTGATGTGGCTGTCGAGGTTGACGCGGACGCAGGGCCATTGCAGGCGCGCGGCGACCTGTTCGATATGCGTGGATTTCCCGGTGCCGTGATAGCCCTGGATCATCACGCGACGGTTCCAGCCGAAGCCCGCAAGGATCGCCAGCGTCGTGTCGGGATCGAACTTGTAGGTGCTGTCGATTTCCGGCACACGATCCGTCGGCTCCGAAAATCCCTTGATTTTCATGTCGCTATCAATGCCGAAAACCTCACGCACGGACATCTCCGTCTGGGGCTTCGCGTCGATATCCATGCTTCCGTCGGGCATTGGTGTCTCCTTCGTCTCCGCACGCTCGCTTGCAACATATCCTTCATGGTCGCAAGGGGAAGGGCAGTCTGCACTGGAACATCTCGCGAAGCGGGTTATCGTCCGCCAGACTCAAGGGGACAGCATGACCGAGGCGCGCGACAGGGTGGAAAGCTGGCTGGCCGGGGCCGCGACCGGGGATCGGGCGGCGTTCCGGAACCTGTACGATGCGACGTCCGCGAAACTCTTTGGCCAATGCCTGCGTGTCTTGGGTAATCGGGCCGAAGCAGAAGATGCACTCCAGGAGGTGTTCGTGAAGATATGGCATAACGCGCACCGCTACCAATCCAACGGGCTCAGCCCGATCACCTGGATGGCGGCCGTCACGCGAAACCATTGCATCGACCGCCTGCGCGCGCGCCGCGCCGCCGATGACCCCGCCGAGATGCCACAGGACGATCTGCTGGCCGATCTCTCGCCCGGACCGGAGGCCCGCAGCGTCGCGATGGGCGAGGCCCGCGCCATCGTCGATTGCCTCGCCGAACTGGAGGGGCGTCGCGCGGAGGCCGTGCGCCGTGCCTATCTGGAGGGCGAAACCTACGCCGAACTTGCGGACCGCTTCGAAGTGCCGCTCAATACTGTGCGAACCTGGCTGCGCCGAAGCCTGATCGCCCTGCGCGCCTGTCTGAGCCGATGACCGATCGTCCCGATCTCCCCGGAGGCCAGCCGCCTCCCGAAGACGACCCCTCCGTCGTGATGGGAGAGTACGTCCTCGGGTTGCTGTCTGACGCCGAAACCCGTGCGCTTGAGTCGAGGATCGCGCGCGAACCGGCGCTGCAACGGCTGAACGCCGAGTGGAATGCAGCGCTGCAGACCATGACCGCCGGACGCGACGTGTCGCCGCCGCCGGCCCTTCGCGGGACGCTGGAAGAGCGGTTGTTCGGGGCCGAGGCCCCGGAACGCCCGCGCTCGGGCAAGCGGCTGTTCGGCTGGCTCGGCCTTTTCGGCGGCCCTGCCGTGGCCTTCGCGGCGGCCCTGTTCCTCTTGACGCCGGGGTCGGGCTTCGATCCCAGACTGCATGTCGATCTGGCCTCCGCCCAAATCGGGCTGAGCATCGC
>JBARXR010000322.1:0-4440 GCA_049647445.1 Jannaschia sp.
CCCCCGGACCTATCCGAAAGCCGCCCATGTCCCTCCCGATTGCCCTTGAACACGTCACCCACGCCTACCGGACGCAAGCGGGGCCGTTGCCCGTTCTCGACGACCTGAGCATCGACATGCCGGAAGGGTCCTTCACCGCCGTCGTGGGACCTTCGGGGTGTGGCAAGTCCACGCTGACACGGCTGGTGGCCGGGTTGATGAAACCCGACAAGGGCATCGTGCGACTGGGCGGAGAGCCTGTGACCGGTCCGCGCAAGACCGTGGGCATGGCGTTCCAGAACCCGGTCCTGCTGGAATGGCGGACGATCCTGCAGAACGTGATGCTGCCGCTCGAGATCGTCGGCTCGGGCCTGTCGAAGACGCAGCAACAGGACCGCGCGCGCGAACTGCTTGCGCTGGTCGGCCTCGCGGGCTTCGAGGACAAGAAACCGTCGGAATTGTCGGGGGGCATGCGACAGCGCGCGTCCCTCTGTCGGTCCATCGTGCACCGCCCGGAGGTCCTGATCCTGGATGAGCCGTTCGGTGCGCTCGATGCGTTCACCCGCGAGGACCTGTGGCAGACGATGCACGACCTGCGGCGGCAGGAAAGTTTTACCTGCGTCCTCATCACGCACGACCTGCGCGAAAGCGTGTTCCTGTCCGACCGGACCGTCGTCTTCAGTGCCCGCCCCGCCCGGGCGCAGCGCGTGATCGAGATCGACATGGGCCACGAGCGCACGCTGGACGACCTCTATGCGCCCCATGCCGTCGAACTGCTGGCGACGCTGCGTCGGGAAATCCAGATCGCCCAAGGGCGAGAGGACGCGGCATGAACACCCTGCGCCAGATCGCCGTCCCCGCCGGCGCGATGCTTCTGTTCCTGATCCTTTGGGAGCTTCTGGTCTGGGCGAACGGCTGGCCGAACTTCGTGATGGCCTCACCGTCCGACCTGCCACCGGCTTACGTCCGCTATTGGGAACTGTTCCTGACCGGCAGTTGGCAGACGCTGTGGCGCACGATGCTGGGCCTTGGCCTCGCGGTGATCTTCGGCCTCGCCCTCGGGATGATCATGGGCTTTTCGCGATTGGCGCGCGAAGCCCTCTATCCCCTGCTCGTGGGGTTCAACGCGGTCCCGAAGGCCACCGTGGTGCCGATCATCGCCCTGTTGTTTGTCGGCCAGCACGATTTCAACACGGTCATGATGGCCTTCATGATCTCGTTCTTTCCCATCGCCGTGTCGGTCAGCATCGGCCTGTCGACCCTGGAGCCGGAGTACCGCGACATCCTGCGGTCCCTGGGCGCGTCGAACATGACGATCTTCTGGAAGATCGCCCTGCCCAAGACCCTGCCGGAATTCTTCGGGGCCCTGAAGGTATCGGTCACACTGGCCTTCATCGGCACCAACCTGATGGAAATCGTGTCGCCCCATGGACGCGGCCTGGGGGCGCTGTTCGATTCCGGGCGGACGAATGCGGATTATCCGCTGATGTTCGCGGTCCTGATCGTGCTGGCCGTCCTCGGGATCGCGCTGTTCTACGTCGTGGTCTTCCTCGAGAAGATTTTCGCGGGTTGGGCGGAGCGCGCGCCGGGCTGACGTCGCAGTTTCGCCACGTTGGGGCGGCACCAGAGGCTGTGAACCGACAGTCCGAAAGGTGCCCGATGTCCATACCTGTCCGTCTCGCGCTGATGCTGGGTTGCCTCGTTGTGATGGTTGGCGCGGGCTTGAGTGCGCTTGGCCTGCACCCGCTGCGCAGCCTTGGCCTCGGTGCTGATCTTTCGGCGGTCGAGGTGGTGCGGCTCACGCGTCCTGAAAGCGCAACAGCGGCACGACTGAAGCAGGATGCCCGGACGGACCTGACCGGCTATGGCACTCCCGGCAGATATGTGCCCGATCCCCTGCAAGGCACGCGCCACGTGACCGAAAGCGGCGTTGTCTGGTGGGCGGCCGGGCCAGTGGAGGGACCGCCCCGCCCGGTCGTCATCCTGCTGCACGGGGCCGGCCGTGACGGACACAGCATGGTCGACATGTGGCATGAGGTGGCGATGGCCGAGGGTGTGATCCTCGTGGCGCCCGATTTCGGTTCGTTGCCCGACTCGTCTGTCGGCCTTTACGATCCGCGTGCGGCGCTGGCGGCGCTGGATCAGGCAGCCACCCTGTATCCGGTAGACGATGCACGCGTGGTCCTGTTCGGGCATTCGCGGGGCGGGATCGCGGCGCAGCTTTGGGCCAATCGCGTAGACGGGCCATGGCGCGCGGTGGCGGTGCATGCCGGGACCCTGCCCGCGAACCTGGTCGCACCGGTCACGTCGGGGAAACCGGTCCGGCACTACCTGGGAACGATGGACCAAACATTCTCCTTCGAAGAGGGCCGGGAAAGCGCCGCCGCCATGGCAGACGCCGGGCATCCATTCGAACTGGTTGCCCTGTCGGGACATACGCATTGGTTCTATGAGCAGGGCGAGGCGATTTCCGCAGACGCCTGGAACTGGTTGCGCGGGCAACTCGGCTAGGCCGGCGACACCCTTGCATCCGGTCAAGCTGCGCCTTAAGTGAGCCTTGAGAGGTTGGCGCGGGCAGGTGCTTCGCCAACCTGGTCAGGACCGGAAGGTAGCAGCCACAACGATTACCACTTGGGTCGTCGTCCAGCCTCTCACCCATCCCATCCGTTTCCGGAAAATGCGGTTTTCGCGCGGAGTGTTCTGACGTGGCTGCGGCCATGCGATGTTCGCCTCGCGGCTGCTCCTCCGGACCCGCCGCCGGAAGGTTCTGTCTGCACGTGGGCGCTTTGGCCCGGACTCATGCTGGCGGCTGCAACACCACGGATGACCCCTGACTGACGCACGCGCGCGGGACGCCCGGACATGGCCGGGGGGTGTCGCCCCTCACCCGGGTCCCGGCGCTTGGCATCGGGTATCGGGCAGCGGCTGGAGTCACGTTGCGAGGATGGCAGGTGCGTTCGCCTTCGTCCGCCGATCGGCCATCGGTGCGACGCTACCTGCGCGGCTCCGGTCCGACGCGAGGGAGGATTTGCCCACACACCGGGCCGCCGTCTCCTGTCTGCCCCTCGAGCGGCAATCGGGGTCCGATCAAAGGTAACGGAGCGGGACGTCCGAGGGCCCGGGCACCGTCGCGTTCCCCGGCCCCTCGGCTGTCGTGATCCGCCCGCGACCGCGCGTCGTTCCCGGGGAAGCCGTCACGCCGCCGCCCGCAATCGGTGGACGTCGCGCAGTCGGACGACTAGAACGCTCATGGTCAAGAGGGGTGCGCGATGTCGGACGAGAAACAACCCGCATATCAGGTGTTGGCGCGCAAATATCGCCCCGCGACCTTCGCCGACCTCATCGGTCAGGAGCCGATGGTCCGCACCCTGCGCAACGCATTCGCCGTCGACAGGATCGCACAGGCGTTCATCCTGACCGGCATCCGGGGCACGGGAAAGACGACCACGGCGCGGATCGTGGCCAAGGGGTTGAACTGCGTCGGACCGGACGGAACCGGCGGACCGACGACCGACCCGTGCGGCCTCTGCGAGCCCTGCGTGGCCATTGCCGAGGGACGGCATGTGGACGTCCTGGAAATGGATGCGGCCAGCAACACCGGCGTGGGCGACATGCGCGAGATCATCGACTCGGTGCACTATCGGGCGGCCTCTGCGCGCTACAAGATCTATATCATCGACGAGGTTCACATGCTGTCGACGAGTGCGTTCAACGCGCTCCTCAAGACGCTGGAAGAACCGCCCGCGCACGTCAAATTCATCTTCGCGACGACCGAGATCCGCAAGGTTCCCGTCACCGTCCTGTCACGCTGCCAGCGGTTCGACCTGCGCCGGATCGAACCGGAGGTGATGATCGCGCATCTAGCCGGTGTCGCATCACGGGAAAGCGCCGAGATCGCCCATGATGCCCTCGGCCTGATCGCGCGGGCTGCCGAGGGATCGGTACGGGATGCGATGTCCCTGCTGGATCAGGCCATCAGCCACGGGGCGGGCGAAACCACCGCCGACCAGGTGCGCGCCATGCTGGGTCTGGCCGACCGTGGCCGCGTCATGGACCTGTTCGAGATGATCATGAAGGGCGAGGCGGCGGCGGCGCTGATGGAATTGTCGGCGCAATATTCGGACGGTGCCGACCCGATGGCCGTCCTGCGCGATCTGGCGGAGGTGACGCACTGGGTGTCGGTCATCCAGATCACACCGGATGCCGCCGAGGACCCGACGGTTTCTCCGGACGAGCGTGCACGGGGACAGGCATTCGCCGCCGGGTTGCAGATGCGATCGCTGACGCGGATGTGGCAGATGCTTCTGAAGGCACTGGAGGAGGTTGCGATGGCGCCCAACGCCATGATGGCCGCCGAAATGGCCGTGATCCGTCTTACCCATGTGTCGGACCTGCCCTCTCCGGATGAATTGATCCGCAAGTTGCGCGACAGTCCGGTGCCCACCGCAAGCGCGCCTGCGC
>JBARXR010000323.1:0-8332 GCA_049647445.1 Jannaschia sp.
GCCATGCGTATCCCCATCTTTCGGCGCGTCGCCGCGCCTGCTCAATCCGTCGGGCGCGCCGGCACCCGGGTCCTTCAGGGCGGCGGCCGCATCGACCTTGCCCTGCACCTCCTTGGCGGAGGAAATCATCGTCTTCACCCCGGCCACGAAGCCCAGAAGCGTGAACACCACCATCAACCACGGCTGGGTCCCCAGCACGGCGTCGAGGCCGTATCCGATACCGAACCCGATCCCGAGGCCGGCCACCATCTCGATCACCATGCGCCAGGCCAGTTGCGCCTGCGAATGATGTTCCTCCATGTGATGCTTGCTTTCGGGCCCCTTCACCGCGGCGATCCGGGCCTCGAGGGCTTTCAACCGGTCGGCATCGGGGTCTTCGGACATGACACACCCATGGATTTCGGGTTTCGTTTAGGGTGCGGGGGTCCGGGTGTCAACGTGATGGATCTGGGGGATTTTCCGTTTCTTGAACAGGGTCTTAGCAAGGTGATCCCCGCGCTGGCCCGTCTTGGTGCAAGGCATCAGAGATTCAACGCATCGGTTGAACGTTCTTGACGACACAGGGGCACGCGGGCATCGGCGGATCATGCCAGCCACACTCGATACGGTCTTCGCCGCCCTTGCCGACCCAACCCGTCGCCGCATCCTGTCGATGTTGCTCGAAGACGACATGGCGGTCACCGACGTCGCCGCCGGTTTCGAGATCTCGCTGGCGGCCATCTCCAAACACCTCAGCGCGCTGGCCCGCGCGGGGCTGATCGCGCAGGAGCGGCGGGGCCGCGTCGTCTGGTGCAAGCTGGAACCGGACGCGCTGCGCGATGCCTCCGTCTGGATGCAGGGGTTCGGCCAGTTCGACGGCGTGGACATGGACGCACTGGAGGGGCTTCTGGCCGGTATGGAGGCGGAACCCACGGCGGGCCCGGACCTGCTGGTCGATCTGGTCGCGGCGGAAACCGCGATCTGGCAGGCGCTGGTCGAGGGTGATGCGCAGGCCGATGGGGCAGCGCTTCATCCATCGTTCCTCGGGGTCTACGGCGACGGCTGCGCAGGGCGCGACGCCCATGCCGCGCAGTTGGCCGATGGCCCCACGGTGGCCGACTTCACGCTTGGCCAGACGCGCGTGACACCGCTGGGCGATGAGGTCGCGATCCTGTCCTACCGCGCGATCTTCACCCGGCCCGGAGGAGACGCACCGGAAGCTGCGTGGGTTTCGTCGGTCTGGCGGCGTGCGGGGGCGGGTTGGGTCAACCTCTTCCGTCAGGACACCCCCGCTGCCCCCTGACCACGGTCAGGTCGAGAGCGGGGTCAGGAATACCTCGCGGACATTCGAACGGGCCGGTGCATTCAACGCCATCATCACGGCACCCGCGACATCCTCGGGCTGCAACCGTCCCTCGCCCGGGTCGTCGAAGAAGGGCGTATCGACCATCCCCGGCGCGATGACCGTGCACCGCCCGCCCCACTCCGCCATTTCGAGCGCGAGGTTGCCGGCGAAGCCGTGGACGAACCACTTGGTCGCGCCGTAGATCGATCCCTTGATGTTTGTGCGCCCTGCCTGAGAACCGGTCACGACGAAATGCCCCCGCCCCTTTCGAAGATGCGGAAGCGCCGCGTGCGCCGTATAGAGAACACCCTTGATGTTCAGGTCGATCAGGCCGTCCCATTCGTCCGGGTCGCCGGTTTCGGTCCCCGAGGCATCGACGCCGCGTCCCGCATTCGCGAAGGCCGCATCGACCGAGCCGAAGTGGCCGGCGAGCTTTTCCAGCGCCGCGACCTGAGACGCGCGGTCGGTCGCGTCGCCCGGAAGGCTCAGTGCCTTGTCGCCCAACTCGGAGGCGAGCGCGGCGAGTTTCTCTTCGGACCGGGCAAAGAGGCCGACAGTCCAGCCGGCGGCGACGGCCTGCCGCGCGGTTTCGGCGCCGATGCCGGTCGAGGCACCTGTGATGAAAAGGGTCTTGTCGGCCATGGGGCAACTCCTGCGATCAAGGGACGATCGCAGGCCAACGCATCCCGCAAGCAGCGGGTTTCCGGGTTTCTCAGATCAGGCGCTTCTTCAGGTCGTGGGTCAGGTGCTCCAGAGGCTCCTCGCCCTGTTCGGCCAGACGCATGAGACCGAACTGCACCCGCGCCATCTCCTGATAGTAGGAGGTGTAGATGTAATTGGTCGCAGCGCCCGCCACGGCGCCGACCACGGGCACGGCCTGCGCCGCGACCTTCTGGCCCAGCGGGATGGCGAGGCGCGGAGCGATCTTGGCGATCAGTCCCTGCACAGTGCCGCCGCTCAGCGTCAGGCGCATGGTGATGAAGCTGAGATCCGTGCCATCGTCATCGTCAAGCGGGCCCGCCGCAGCAAAGACCCGCAGGCAGGCGGCGCGCACTTCGGGCTTGGCCGGGTCGAACCCGTGTTCGTCCGCGATGCCCTGGATGGCGCGCAGGATCACGGTCGTCGTCACCGGCAATTCGGCCAGCGCGGAGGGCAGGCCGCCGAATCCGCCCGCGGCGCCGGTGCCGATCGTCAGCGCACGTGTCAGCCAGTCGGAGGTGTCGCGCACCCGGCCGCGTGACCGGGCGGCCAGGGAGAACGCCTGTTCGAGCGCGAGGCCGGTGGCCCTTTCGAGACCGCTGCGCACATGAGAGGGCAGCATGTCGACAAGGCTTTCCGCCCGGGTGCCGATCAGGTTCAGAAGCTGCATCCCCGGCCCGGAGGCGGCGCGCATCTGAAGCGCGATGCGATCCAGCTCCGCCTCGCGGTCGAGCGGTGGGAAGATCTGTTCGGGGCGCTTCTTTTCCATCGGCTTCAGGTGGGGACAGAGGACGCGTTCGGCAAGGCCCCGTCGGAGACGGCGCGTCCGACCTCCCCGGTGACCCCGGCCCAGTCCCAGACCCCCAGAACCCGGTCGGGGTTGGTCGGCGGCGGCATGATCACGCCGTCGAGGCGGGCGAAGCCGAAGCGGCGATAATAGGGCGCATCGCCGACCAGCACCACGCGCTCCACGCCCGAGGCATCGGCGCGGTCCAGCCCGGACTGGATCAGGAACGCGCCCAGCCCCTCGCCCTGACGCGTCGGGTGAACGGCGACCGGTCCCAGCAACATCGCGTCCCACCGGTCCGCGATCCGAACGGGCCAGAACCGGATCGCGCCCGCCACTTCGCCCGCCCGTCCCCGCGCGATCAGGCAAAGGTCCCGCGCGGGTGGCACGTCGTCGCGCAGCCTGTAGGACGACAGCGCGGTGCGGCCCGGCGCGAAGCACAGGTCCATGAGGGCCTCGACTTCCCAGGCGTCTTCGGCGGTCTCGGTCATCAACTCCATCGCAAGCGTTCTGGCGGCTGATCCCGGCGATTGCCAGTCGAATTGACGGCGGCCTGCCCCCCGACGCGGACGCCGGGGGGACGCAGGAGGGGCTTTCGTCCCCCGCGCGGGACGGCTAGCAGGGACCGGACCCGCCCCCCGAGGATACCAGATGTTCTATCGTCCCGAAGACGGCCACGGCCTGCCGCACAATCCGTTCAACGCCATCGTGTCGCCCCGGCCCATCGGCTGGATCAGCACGCGCGGCAGCCTTGGCGACAATCTCGCGCCCTATTCGTTCTTCAACGCCGTCGCCTATGTGCCGCCGCAGGTCATGTTCGCCTCGACCTCCATCAAGGAGGACAGGGACGGCACCAAGGACAGCGTGGCGCAGATCCGCGAGTCCGGCGTGTTCTGCGTCAATATCGTCGAATACGCGGCCCGCGATGCGATGAATGCATCGTCGGGGGCGCATCCGGCGGGTGTGGACGAATTCGCGATCGCGGGCGTCGACAAGGCCGCGTGCGAGACGATCGACTGCCCGCGCGTCGCCCGCGCACCCGCCTCGCTCGAATGCAAGCTGACCCAGATCGTCCAGCTTCCGGGCGAGGCCAATTTCGCGGTCTTCGGCGAGGTCAAGGGGGTGCATATGCGCGACGACTGCGTGGTCGACGGGCGCTTCGACGTGATGCGGTTCGGCCCGATGGCGCGGCTCGGCTACCAGGATTACACCCGGGTCGAAAACCTGTTCTCGCTCAAGCGTCCGGGGCAATAGCGCCGCTCAGGCGTCGAGCAGGACCCAGCGCGCCAGTCCGTAGAGATAGAGGACCGTGAAGAGGATATTGACGTACTTCAGCTGACGTTCGGTGTGCAGCCAGGCGTAGAATATCCAGATCAGGCAGAACGGCAGTCCGAAGATCATCGGCCAGGGGTGCCAGTTCTGGACGATGGCCACGGTGGAGGCGATGCCGAGGACCAGGGCCAGCCATTTCACCGGTTGTTCCCGCGAGGCAAGCCAGCGGATCACGGGGTCGGACGCGGGAAGATAGCGACGCAAGGGTGCGAGGCTCCTGCAAGGGGGGAAGACGACGATGTCAGGGGACCGGTCTTGCGACCGGAACTGCGGTGTGCCTAGCGCCGATCCGCGTCGGTCTTCACGCCTGCCCGCGACATTGTCATGTCGCTCAGTGACCGCTGTCGAGAATTCCGGTCCGCACGCCATAGTTGGCGGCAATCGCGTAATCGGGATCGTCGTCGCTGTCGACCATCAGATGTCCGGCGCGTTTCAGCAGCGTATGGCAATCCCGGCTCAGGTGGCGCAACTGGATCGTCTTGCCCGCCGTCTCGTACTTGGTGGCGACGCTCTCTATGGCCTGAAGGGCCGATTGGTCCGCAACCCGGCTTTCGGCGAAGTCGACGATCACGATGGACGGATCGGCCTTGGGGTCGAACATCTCGATGAACCCGGCGGCGGAGCCGAAGAACAGCGGGCCCTTGATCTGGTAGACCCGCGCACCCTCGGGCGTGTCATAGGTGGACGCCCGGATGCGCGTGGCGTTCTGCCAGGCATAGGCCAGCGCACTGACGATCACGCCGACGACGACGGCGATGGCAAGGTCGGTCAGCACGGTCACGACGGTCACGAGGATGATGACCGCCGCGTCGATGCGCGGGACCTTGAACAGGATCTTGATCGAGTTCCAGGCGAACGTCCCGATGACGACCATGAACATCACGCCGACCAGCGCGGCCAGCGGAATACGCTCGATCAGCGGAGCGGCGACCACGATGAAGGCCAACAGGAACAGGGCCGCCGCGATGCCGGACACCCGCGTGCGCCCGCCCGATTTCACGTTGATCATCGACTGGCCGATCATGGCGCAGCCACCCATGCCGCCGAAAAATCCGGTGACGGTATTGGCGGCACCCTGTGCGATGCATTCCTGCGATGCGCCGCCGCGCTGGCCGGTGATTTCCCCCACGAGATTAAGGGTCAGCAGGCTTTCGATCAGGCCGATCGCCGCGAGGATCAGGGCATAGGGCAGAATGATCTCGATCGTCTCCCACGTCAGCGGGACCAGAGGCACGTGGAACTCCGGCAGGCCGCCTGCGATGGAGGCAAGGTCGCCCACGGTCGGCGTGGGCAGGCCGAAGCCGATCACGATGGCGGCGGTGACGGCAATCCCCGCGAGCGGCGCGGGAACGATGTTGGTGATCCTCGGCAGCCCCCAGATCACCGCCATCGTGACCACGACAAGCCCGAGCATCAACGCGATCCCCTCCGGCGGAAGCCATGCGCCGTCGGGTGTGCGGAACTGGGTCAACTGCGCAAGGAAGATCACGATGGCCAGGCCGTTGACGAAGCCCAGCATCACCGGATGCGGGACAAGCCGGATGAACTTGCCCCACCGCATGACGCCCGCGAAGATCTGCAACAGGCCCATGAGGACGACGGTCGCGAACAGGTATTCGACCCCGTGGACAGCAACCAGCGACACCATCACCACGGCCAGCGCGCCGGTCGCACCCGAGATCATGCCCGGCCGACCGCCGATCAGTGCCGTGATCAGCCCCACGATGAACGCGGCGTAGAGCCCCACCAGCGGGTTCACCCCGGCCACGAAGGCAAAGGCCACCGCTTCGGGCACCAGCGCCAGCGCCACGGTCAGACCTGCGAGGATCTCGATCCTGAAGCGCGCGGGGGTCAGCGGGTCGGTGGGTGCGACCCGCAGGTCGGGACGGTCGAAAAGCGCGGCAACGCTTGCCAGGGGTGAGCTGTTCAAGGGATGTCTCTCGGATCGTGAGGAGGGGTTTTGCGTTCCTCTAGCAGCATTGCCCCGGCGGCGACAGGGCTGTCCGGCGGCGCAGGGTATCTCCGGCCGCCGCCGCTCCGCCGCCGCCATCGGAACCGCCCCCTGGGTCAAGGCGCCGTGATCGTGCTTTAAACGTTACAGCATGACGCTAGGTCATGTTTGGAAATGCGGCGAGGCGGACATGATCGACGAGAACAACCCCTCCATCGGCCGGTTCGACAAGTCGTTCCTCGTGCACATGATCAAGGACTTTTTCATCGTCCTGATCCTTGTGACGGTCGTGGAATTTTCGCTCAAGGCCGGGCTGGTCTATTACAACTTTCAGGTCAACGGCGCGGACGAGGCCGAACTTGTCGCCGAAGACCTTGCCGACAACGTGCGCTCCATCATGCGCAACGAAGGCGGTCCGGTCGCCGCGCGGACCATGTATCCGATCCTCGAGGAGAACTGGTCCGACCTCGGCTATTCCATCGCGATCGAGCCGACGACCGTCACGGTGCAATCCATCGAGGACGGCTTCGGGTTCACCCCGCGCGGCATTCCGGCCGATGACTGGCCCGAAGGCCGCTACCGGATCCACGAGACGGAGATCGTCGCGGAGCAGTTTTGCTTGGCCTGTCACTCACAAGCCGACGTCGGGGATGTGCTGGGCACGGTCACGGTTCGCAACTATCTCGGGCGCGACTTCGCGCTCTGGTTCGAGGATGTGCGTCTGACGGCGATGATCGCGCTTGGAAAGATCGTCCTGCATTCCCTGCTGCTGTTCCTGATCCTGCGGGCCCGGATGGAGCCGCTCATGCAGCTCCGCTCCACCGTCAGCAACCTGGCGCGGGCCTACGGTCGGCTCGACCACCGCGCGAAAATCCGCACTGCGGACGAGTTCGGGGTTCTGGCCCGTGACCTCAACCTGTTCCTCGACCGGATCACCAGCGTCATCGCCGAGCTCGACACCATCCTCAGCAAGGTCGTCGTCGCCAACGACGACATCATCATCGTGCAGGGAAACCTGCGGGCCTCCGTCAAGGATATCGTCTCGGGCATCCGCCAGCTCGAGCGGGACGCCATGCTGAGCGCCAAGCGGGAACCGCGCCTGTCGGACGCCTGGTTCGACGCGGTCCGTGGCTCCATCGAAGACCTGGACATGGCCCTCAAGCGGGCCGACGGGACGGCCACGGGCGATCTGTCCAACGCGACCGGTCTGCTGGAAACGCTTCGACAGGTCGTGGCCAATGCCGAGGCCCAGACGACCACGAGCGAAGCGCTTTTCAGCAAGCTTGCCGACCTCGGCGACCAGAGCGAGACGCTGAAATCCTCGACCATCGAGATGACACGCCTGGAGGAACGGCTGAAAGGGATCATCGAAACCGGCGGATCGCTGGTGCGAAGGCTCAGGCCGGACGCCAAAGGCTGACGGCTCTGGCGCGCCGACCGGACGACCCCGCGTCGTCCGGGACACCCACGGTCGCAACCAGACGCGTGGGGGCTGGCGCGACCCGCGGGGCCTGCTAGTCTTTGCGGGGAATTTGCGGAGACGTTCAATGCAGCCTGTGATCGGGATCATCGGGGGATCGGGCCTCTATGCCGTGGACGGGCTTGCGGGCGCGACTTGGACACCTGTCGACACACCCTGGGGCACGCCGTCCGACGACCTTCTGATCGGGACGCTCCAGGGCACGCGGATGGTTTTCCTGCCGCGTCACGGGCGCGGGCACGTCCATGCGCCCAGCACTGTCCCGTATCGCGCAAACGTGGCCGCGATGAAGGCGGCGGGGGTCACGCATCTGGTGTCCGTCTCGGCCGTGGGATCATTTCGGGACGCGATGGCGCCGGGCGATTTCGTGATCGTGGATCAGTTCATCGACCGGACCTTCGCACGCGAAAAGTCGTTCTTCGGGCCGGGCCTCGTGGCGCATGTATCGGTCGCGGACCCGATCTGTGCCACGCTTGCGGCCGCCTGTGCGAAGGCCGCGCGACAGGCCGGGGCGACCGTCCATTCGGGTGGAACATACCTCGCGATGGAGGGGCCGCAATTCTCGTCCAAGGCCGAATCGAGGCTCTACCGCCAATGGGGGTGCGACGTGATCGGCATGACCAACATGCCGGAGGCGAAGCTGGCCCGCGAGGCGGAATTGCATTACGCCACCGTCGCGATGGTCACCGATTTCGACAGCTGGCATCCGGCACACGGCAATGTGCAGATCACGGATATCATCGAAACGCTCCACGGCAA
>JBARXR010000324.1:0-5906 GCA_049647445.1 Jannaschia sp.
GGCCGCCCCCCCCCCCCGCGGATCACCCCGCGCACGCGGGGTGAAACCGAAAGAAGGACAAACCATGGCCTATGACGTGATCGGTATCGGCAACGCGGTCGTCGACGTGATCTCACACGCGGACGACAGCTTTCTCGACCAGATGGGGATCGAGAAGGGCATCATGCAGCTGATCGAGCGGGAACGCGGCGAATTGCTCTATGCCTCGATGACGGACAGGGTCCAGGCGCCGGGCGGCTCGGTCGCCAATTCGCTGGCCGGGATCGGCGCGCTCGGCCTGTCGACGGCGTTCATCGGCAAGGTAAAGGACGACGCGCTCGGCCGCTTCTATGCCGAAGCCCTGCGGGCGTCCGGCACCGACTTTCCGAACGATCCGATGAACGTGGAGCTTCCCACCACCCGTTCCATGATCTTCGTGACGCCGGACGGAGAGCGATCGATGAACACCTATCTGGGGGCGGGAGCGGATATTTCCTCGCGCGACGTGCCCGACATCTTCGGCGGTGGCGGTCTGTTGTTCCTGGAAGGCTATCTCTTCGACAAGGACGACGGAAAAACCGCCTTTTCAGAGGCCGCGGCCAAGATGAAAGCCGCGGGCGGAAGGTCCTGCATCACGATCTCCGATCCCTTCTGCGCCGATCGCCACCGGACCGATTTCCAGCGCCTGATCCGCGACGACATGGACATCGCGATCGGCAACGCCGCCGAATGGACAACGCTCTACGAGACCGAAGACCTCGACCGCGCCCTCGGCCTGGCCGCGGAGGTCTGCGAGACGGTGGCATGTACCCGCTCCGGCGAGGCGGTCTGGGTCCGCTCCGGCGCCACCCGGGTCGAGGCGCCTGTCACGCCGGTCAAGGTTGTCGATGCGACGGGCGCGGGCGATCAGTTCGCCGCCGGTTTCCTGTTCGGCCTCGCGTCCGGCCGTGATCTGGAAACGGCAGCGCGCATGGGGGTCGTTTGTGCGCGCGAGGTGATCGGCCACGTTGGCCCCCGACCCGCCGAGGATGTCGCGGCCCTGTTCCGCGACGAGGGCCTGCTCTGAGACCTTGGGGACGCTGACGCCCGGGACGCGTCTACCCGATCAGGATCCAGACCCCGACGCCGGCAAGAACCGTCGCAAATCCGCGGTTCAGCCAAACGGCGCGCGCCCCGTCCCGGAAGATCGCTCCCAGCCGGTCCCCCAGCGCGGTCCACGCGGCAAAGGCCACCATGTTGTTGAGGGTGAAGACCGTCGCGATCCAGAACACGGCATGATGCGTCGCGTCAGCCGACAAAAACTGGGTGAACATCAGCGAGACGATGACCCAGGCCTTCGGGTTGGTGACCAGCAGGAACGCACCGCCCATTGCGCCGAGCGGCCGGGCGCCCGCCCCCTCGGTCATGATGCCGGCGGACCACAGGCGCGCCGCAAGCCAGAGGACATAGACCGCGCCGACCCACCGCATGCCGTCGAACAGCCAGGGTGTCCGCGCCAGGATCCCGGCAAACCCGAAGCCCACCAGAACGGTGACGCCCCACGTCGCGACGTGGTAGCCAAGATTTGCCGGCACTGTCGCCCGCAGGCCGAAGCGCGCGCCATTGGCCGCAAACAGCAGGTTTCCAGGTCCGGGCGACCAGGCCAACGGAAACAGGAATACGACAAGCGCGAGCGTCAGGGATATCATGGCAGCCTCCGTTGGGATGTCGTTTCACCCTCCGCCAATCGTCTCAGGCGAGCGACCCGATTCCTGCGCATTGGTCCGTCGATGACGTTTCCGCTTCACCCCCGTCGCAGGCTCCCCTAGCCTTTGGCGAAACGAGGGAGGGCAAGATGCACGTTCTGATAACGGGTGCCGCCGGCATGATCGGTCGCAAGCTCACGGATGCACTGGTCACGCGCGGCACGCTCCGGGGTCAGGAGATCACCTCCATGACACTTGTGGACGTGGTTGCCCCGATCCTGCCGGACGGGGTGCCGGGCGCCGCGATGGCGGTCGACCTATCGGACCCCGTGGCCGCCCCGGCCCTGATCGATGCGCGTCCGGACGTGATTTTCCATCTCGCCGCGATCGTGTCCGGCGAAGCGGAAGCCGACACCGCCAAAGGCTATGCGGTCAACCTGCACGGGACGATCGGATTGTGCGAAGCCATTGCGGCGCAGACGGACTATTGCCCGAGGTTCGTTTTCACCTCCTCCATCGCGGTCTTCGGCGCGCCCCTGCCGGACGTGATCTCCGACACGGTGCAGCCGAAGCCCCTGACCAGCTATGGCACCCAAAAGCTTATGGGAGAGCTTTTGTTGAACGACCTGAGCCGCAAGGGCCTGCTCGACGGCATCTCCCTGCGTTTGCCGACGATCTGCATCCGGCCCGGCAAACCCAACGCCGCCGCCTCCGGTTTCTATTCGTCGATCCTGCGCGAGCCGCTGATCGGGGAGCCCGCCAAGTTGCCGGTGCCGGACACGACACGCCACTGGTTCGCCTCGCCGCGCTCCGCTGTGGGCTTCCTGATCCACGCCGCCGAACTCGACCTAGGCCCCCTGGGACAGGACCGCGCCCTGAACCTGCCCGCCGTGGACGCCACGGTGGGGGACGAGATCGCGGCGCTGGAACGGGTCGCGGGCCCGGCTTCGGTCGCCCTGATCGAACGCACCACCGACGAGGCGGTGCAGGCGATCGTGGCGGGTTGGCCGCAGGCCTTCGACCCGCAGCGCGCCATCGGCCTCGGCTTTCGGGCCGAGCCGGACATGGACACCATCATCCGCGTCCACATCGAGGACGAGCTGGACGGGAAAATACCCGTGGCCGGAAGCTGACGGGAGCGCGCGCGAAAAGCTGCGCCTCCGGCGGGCATATTTCGAGAGCAAGGACGCGGCGCGTTAATCATTGATGCAGCCATGCCTGTCATTGCGACCGGGCGGAACAGGCAGGCATGCCGATGGCCCTTAGCGAAGACGGCCCCGCTGTTCGCGAGTCATGCCACGACCGCGAGGTCCCTGTTGCGGGGTCACCTCAGCGTCTTTGCCCGCCAATGTGCCTACCGCAGGTCAGCCGCCCTAGGACAGGACCGCGTCGATCCCCTCGAATCCCCGGAACCGCACCCGCCTGCCGCGCCGCGATGCGGTGATCCGATAGCCGGGACAGCGCGTCAGGAACCGCTCCACCGCGACGCGTCCCTCGATCCGCGCCAGCGTCAGGCCGATGCACACGTGGGGACCGGCGGCAAACGCCAGGTGCCGCGCCGCGCCGCGATCAAGCCTGAAGACGTCAGGATCGTCGAAGACCGCCGCATCGCGGTTGGCCGCGCCGATGCACAGGTGGATGTCGGTCCCGACAGGAACATCCCGCCCATGGAGCGTGATGGCCCGCGTGGTCTGACGATTGCCGAACTGATTCGGACTTTCGAGACGCAATACCTCCTCGACGATGGCCGCCGGATCGCCGGCGCGCGCGGTGACATCCCTGTCGAGCAGCCAAAGGGCGTTGCCGATCAGGTTGGTGGTCGTTTCGTGACCGGCATTCAGAATGAAGATGCAATTGTGCAGCAATTCCGCCTCCGACAGGGTCTCATCCTGCATCAGGCGTGTCAGCACATCCTGCTCCGGATCGCCGGGGGCGGCACGACGGCGCGCCACGAGGTCTTGCAGATACGCGAGGAAATCCGTCACCGCCTGATTGCCCGCGGCTTGCTGCGCCGGCGGAAGGGCGGGTTCAAGCGCGCCCAGAATGGCCAGCGACCAATCCCGCAGGGGCGCGCGCTCGGCTTCGGGCACGGCCAGAAGGTCGCCGATGACCTCCACGGGAATGGCTGCCGCGAAATCGCCGATCAGGTCGGGCGCGGGGCCGAGGGCATCGATCAACCGGTCCACCAGCGCCTCGAGCCTTGGCTGCAAACGGGCCAGCGCGCGCGGCGTCAGGGCGCCGGTGAGAACGCGGCGCACCCGTGTGTGCAGCGGCGGATCATTGAACACCAGCGACGTGGTGTGATGATCATAGAGGGGTGACGGCCCGAATTTCGGCCCGAACACCTCGGTCTTGTCGCTGCGAAAGGTGGCGGTGTCCTTGTAGATCGCCTGCAGGTCGGCGTGGCGACCGACCAGGATGGACCCGTCGGGCTGTGCCACGATCCCCGCCTCGCGCAGTGCCGCGTAGTGCGGGAAGGGGTCGTCGTGAAAGCCGTCGGGCAAGTCGGTCAGGATCATGTCCGACCATGCGCACCGCCCTGTGACCGGTCAAGCAAACCCGCGCGTCACCAATGCGGCGGGCGCTGATCGGCAAGCGGGACCGTGCCGCCCTCCGCGACCTCGGCCTGGGCCGCGCGCTGCATCAGCAGGGTCACGCGGCGGGTCAGCACTTCGATCTCGCCCGACTGCCGGGCCACGACATCCGACAGATCCTCGACCGCGCGGGTCAGGTGGGCGATGCGTTCTTCGAGGTCCTGCATGGATCGATCCTTGGTTGCGGGGCGGGGGCCGGGGCCGTATTGGACGGGCCGACAAGAGGACCACACGACATGGCCAAAAAAGACAAGCCCCGCCGCCCGAGCGCCCAGACGCCCAAGGGCTTTCGCGACTATTTCGGCGCTGAGGTGACGCAGCGCAAGGCGATGCTCGACGCCATCGCGGGGGTGTACCATCTCTACGGCTTCGAGGCGCTGGAATCCTCGGCCGTGGAAACCGTCGAGGCGCTCGGCAAGTTCCTGCCCGACGTGGACCGGCCGAACGAGGGAGTGTTCGCCTGGCAGGAGGACGAGGACGCCGACTGGCTGGCGCTGCGCTATGACCTGACCGCACCTCTCGCCCGCGTCTATGCGCAGCACCGCAACGACTTGCCGACCCCCTACCGGCGCTATGCCATGGGGCCGCTCTGGCGCAACGAGAAGCCGGGTCCGGGACGGTTTCGGCAGTTCTACCAGTGCGATGCGGATACGGTCGGCACGGCCAGCTTGGCCGCGGACGCGGAAATCTGCGCGATGCTGGCGGATACGCTGGAGGCCGTGGGGATCGAGCGCGGGGACTACGTGATCCGGGTGAACAACCGGAAAGTGCTGAATGGGGTTCTCGATAAGGCATTCGGTTTCAGCGTCGCCGACGAGGATGCGTTGCTTGGTGCCGTCTATGATCGGGAAGATCAGAAAGATGCGGTGCTTCGCACCGTCGATAAGTTCGATAAGGTAGGTGAAGCAGGCGTCCGCAAGCTTCTTGGAGACGGGCTGCTAGACTCTTCTGGGGCTTTTATCCGTGGGGTTGGTTTGTCTTCGGAGCAAACGGAAATCGTGATCGGCTTCCTGACTTCAAAGGGAGCGAACTCGGCGGAAACCTTGGAAAATCTTCGTGTCGCTGTCGGCGAAAGTTTCACCGGTGCTGATGGCGTCGCTGAACTGGAGCAAATCTCCGATTTGCTCCAAGCCCAAGGCTACGGCCCCGACCGCATCGTCATCGACCCCTCCGTCGTGCGGGGCCTCGGCTACTACACCGGCCCGGTCTACGAGGCCGAACTCACCTTCGACGTTCAGAACGAGAAGGGTCAGACGGTTCAATTCGGCTCCGTCGCGGGCGGGGGCCGTTACGATGACCTGGTGACCCGTTTCACCGGGCAGGCCGTGCCCGCGACGGGTGTCTCCATCGGCGTCGACCGTCTGCTGGCGGCCCTTCAGGCCAAGGGACGGCTGAACTCCGACACGCAAGGCCCCGTTATCGTCACCGTCATGGACCGCGACCGGATGGCGGACTACCAGTCCATCGTGGGCACCCTCCGGAAGGCGGGCATCCGCTCGGAGGTCTATCTCGGCAACCCCAAGAACTTCGGCAACCAGTTGAAATACGCCGACAAGCGCAACTCCCCCGCCGCGATCATCCAGGGCAGCGACGAGGCGGCGCGCGGCGTGGTGCAGGTCAAGGACCTCTATCTGGGCGCGAAGCTGGC
>JBARXR010000325.1:0-3503 GCA_049647445.1 Jannaschia sp.
GTTGCCCCTAGTACGAGAGGACCGGGGTGAACGATCCACTGGTGGACCAGTTGTTATGCCAATAGCAGTGCTGGGTAGCTATGATCGGACAGGATAACCGCTGAAGGCATCTAAGCGGGAAGCCCCCCTCAAAACAAGGTATCCCTGAGAGCCGAGGTAGACCACCTCGTCGATAGGCCAGAGATGTAAGCGTGGTAACACGTTCAGTTGACTGGTACTAATTGCTCGAGAGGCTTGATTTGATCCAGTAGAAGCGAGATTGCTTTTATTGCGGCTCATCAAAAGCGTACACATACATTAGCTGTACAAGACTTGGACATTTGTTGTGATTGAACGTGACGGTCTCGGAACGCGCATTGCTCTGCAATACGCTGCCTCCGACCCGTCGCGTTTTGCCTCCGGCAAAATCGCAACGTAGAGGTTTTTCATGGTTTGGTGGTCATAGCGCGAGCAAAACACCCGATCCCATCCCGAACTCGGCAGTTAAGTGCCGCCGCGCCGATGGTACTGCGTCTTAAGGCGTGGGAGAGTAGGTCACCGCCAAACCTAGTAAAACCTCTGCAAAAACGTATCTCTCTTACGATGATCATACACAAAACAGCCGCCCCATCCGGGCGGCTTTTTTGCGTTCGCAAGTGAGAATGGTGACACCCCCCCACAAGACCGCCCCCAGCCGCGCCTCATCCAGAGCGACGCAGGCGAAGATCGACAACGCAGAAACAATTTGGAATAACAAATCAGCGATTTGAGGTGCCCCTGGTTTCCTAGACGCCTGCCACGTTTATTTTGGACCTGTCACGTTTTAGTGCCGCCCCAAGTGCTCGTTTAAGCTACCTTCCGTTCGAAAGCGACTGGGCTTTTCCAGCCCAGTGCTGAGTGACGGCGGCGCGGGTTATAGAACCCGTTTATGTATTCGAAGATTGCCATCTCGGCCTTTCGTCGTGTCTCCCAAGGATGTCGCCAGATCAGTTCTGCTTTGATGGTTTTGAAGAAGGTCTCGACGGCCGCATTGTCATAGCAATTGCCTTTTCCGCTCATCGACACCTTGAAGCCGTGCTGGCGCAGGATCTTCTGATAGTCGTGAGAGCAATATTGCGACCCGCGATCCGTGTGGTGGATACAGCCTTTGGGTGGCCCACGGAAAGCAATCGCCATTTTCAGCGCTCTAATGGCCAAGTCCCGTTTCATCCGATTTGAGACAGCCCAGCCGATCACGCGACGTGAGTGCAGGTCCAGGATCACTGCCAGATACAACCAGCCCTCACGTGTCCAGACATAACTAATGTCACCCGCCCACTTCTGGTTTGGTGCGTCTGCGGTGAAGTCACGATCCAACAGGTTTGGGGCAATATTGAACTTGTGATCGCTGTCGGTTGTGACCTTGTGTTTGCGGGTCCTTACGACCGATATGCCGTTTTGACGCATCAACCGGCCAACACGGCGGTGCCCGACGTCCAAGCCGATCTCCTTCAGCTCTTCCGTCATCCGTGGCCGACCATAGCTGCCAAGGCTGAGACGCGATTGTTCCTTGATGTGAGCCAGCGTCACCAGATCAGATCGCTGCCTGCGACTAGCAGGACGGCTGCGGAAGGCACGCAATCCACGCGTGCTGACGGCCATGACCCGACACAACAGTTCAATGGAAAATGCAGATCGGTGTTCTTCGATGAACTTGAACCTCACGGCTTTTGGCTCGCAAAGAACACCGTGGCCTTTTTTAACACTTCCCTTTCCTCCTTGAGGATGCGGTTCTCGCGCCGAAGCCGGTCATTCTCTTGGGCGAGGCTCAAATCCTCTTTCGAAACCACATCCGTGTCTCGGTGCGCCGTAATCCATTTGTTCAGCGTCGACATGCCAACACCCAGATCATCAGCAACCTGCTTGCGTGTCAGCCCACTCGTCAGCGCGATACGTACCGCATCCTGGCGGAATTCGCCCGTCCGTTTCAGTCCCATAGTCAGTCTCCTTTGTTGCACTAAATGCTATCAAAGGAGCGGCATCAAACCGCGACAGGTCCATACTGGGTAGACACACCGCACGAGGGCAACGCCCAGATCGCGCCCGAGGAAGTCTCGGCCATAAACACCACCATCGCCCGCCTGCTAACCGGGATCTGGGATGACGGAACGACGCGGCGCCCGTTGCAGGCGCGCGACATCATCGTGGTCGCCCCCTACAATGCGCAGGTAAATGCCCTCCGCGATGCACTGCCGGGTGAGGTGCGCGTGGGAACCGTCGATAAGTTCCAAGGACAGGAAGCGCCGATCTGCCTCGTCTCGATGACCGCCTCCAGCGCCGAAGAGACCCCGCGCGGCATGGATTTCCTGTTCTCGCGCAACCGGATGAACGTCGCCGTCTCGCGCGCCAAGGCACTCGCACTGGTCTTCGGCGCACCACGCCTGCGTGACAGCAAGTGCGAAAGCATTGAACAAATGCGCATGGTCAACTCACTGGCGGCGCTGCCTGATCTTACTGCGCCATCACAAGACACTTGAATGAACCTCGGGACGATCTCATGCTTTGCTGGGATATTCGCTCGACTCGATAAGATTAAGCTGCTGCCCGCCTGGTCCGACGCAGAGCACCCGCTACCTTAGAAATATTTAGGAAAGTTGGCAGCATTCAGGGATGTAAATCATAGTCAAAAGCTCAAGTTGTAGGGTCGCCGCCGAACACTTCAAAATGAAGTGTGAGATGGATTATCGCAGCGCCGAGACCTATCGGATTTCCCCTCGATATCCTGTTGGCAGTTCAGCAACGGTCTTGTCATCAGAAAGAAATCGGAATCCTTTCGATACCGTCAACCAGAAGTTCGACAGGCAAGTGATCGGCGTAGCGGCCATCTGTTTCGTCATGATGCGCATGTCCGACGATGCTTGTGACCACGTTTTTCGGAACTTCGAGTTGATGACGCAAGGTCGTCACGACGTAATGCCTGAAAGAGTGAAACGATTTCTTCGCAGCACTGCGCCCGAGTTGCTGATCCAGGGCTCTCTTCCAACCTTTGTACATCGACCCGCCGAATGAACCGGTTTTCGACTCAGGCTTCAGTTCCGGGAAAAGATCCAAGCTGCCAGCCACTTGTTGTGCGCGCGCATGTTCGGCGAAGCCCAACTCCAACAGTCGAGAATGGATCGGGATGGTGCGTTTCGACGTCGGATTCTTGAGGTTCCGATTGTGGTTCGGACGGATCAGGATGTGTGGAACATCGTGATCCAGAACGATGTCGTTGGCAGCAAGAGCAAGAAGTTCTTCCCGGCGCGCGCCGGTGTAAGCCGCCAAGACCGGCCCCCAGTAGAGCCCGTCCCGCAGGACGATTTCGCCCGGCTCGTTCCGGCGGCCCCTGCTCTTGGAACCTGACCAGATGGGGTGCCGGGCAATCAATGCGAGGTCATCCGCGTTGAAAGCAAGACGCACGTCACGAGCATCAACCGAAACTTTCTTGTTGAAATCGGAAAGATAGAGCGTTTCGAGAGGGTGAATGCCCCGCCCTCGGGCAAACT
>JBARXR010000326.1:0-7916 GCA_049647445.1 Jannaschia sp.
CCCGAACTGAGCGGCGCGTCGACAAATCGGAAACGCCCGGCGGCTTGATCCGTCGGGCGTTTTCTTTTGCCGGGGGAACACGCCGGTGCGATGTCGTCGTGACGGACCACGGCGTGTCCGCGCTCCATTCGGGTGTCAGACGGGCCGGTTGCGGGTCGGACACGTGGCATCTTCGACCTGTGACACCACGCGGCGCGGCAGACCCCAGGATTGGGTCTCAGACGGCCTGTCGCTGGGACCCTCTTGACGGATGATCCCTTGGACATGGCCGGTGGTCCCGCGTGTCGGTCTTGGCCCATTGCCGGCCGCCGGACGGGACATGCGGGTTTTTTCACGACGTCCCGGGACGGACGCACGCGCCGGACCGGGGACCCCATCTGTTCCAGCGTCACGATGACCCCGAGCAATTGGCCTGTCATCTCTCGGCATGTCGACAGGATGTCGCCGCCAAAGCCGCCCGACCTTGGCGGTCGGGCGGCCCAGTGCCCCCCAGAAAAACGGGAGGAGTTCGGGGGGGCATTGGAGGCTAGTAGCACGTCATGACGGCAGGATGCCCGCCTCGACCGCCGCAGCGATTTCCGCCTCCGACAGCACACCGTCCGCGTCGGTGTCGATCGCCGCGAACGTGTCCGTCGTTGCATCCGGATAGGCCGCCTGCAGCTCCTCCATCGTCACATTGCCGTCGCCGTCCGTGTCCATGGCCATCTGCGCAAGGGCAGGCAGTGCCAGCGTCAAGGCAAACGCGGTTGTGGTCAGCATCGTTTTCATCGGGTCTCTCCGCTGTTGGTTTCAGGTCGGGCGTCTGGACGCCCGATACCTGTTGGCCACAGCCTTCGACGTCGCGATATCGTGGTCGGCGACGCTGCCCGTTTCACGCGTCGTACCGCCCGTTTCCGTGATCCCCGTCGGCGCAACCCTGCTTCAGGAAACAGCAGTGCCGCGCCTCGGCGGAAAGGCCCGCTCGGGGACGGGTCGTTCCGGCTGGTTTTCGCCTCGGTGCGCCCGGGCGATGCCGCCCGTCAATGGGATCGTTTGCGCCCGTCCTGCACCGCCAGGGCGTCTTCGAAGCGGGCCCGCTCCCACCCCTCGGCGAGAGCCTGACGCATCAGATCCTGCTGGCTGGGCGGGGCCATCCCGGCAAGTGGCGAGTCGATGTCTAGGTTGGCCGGAAACGGGTAGCCCTCCGCCGTGGCGGCAATGACGGATTGCCGCTCGTCGGCTGTCAGTGTGCCATCCGCAACCATGCGCAGGAGCGTCGGATAGACCTGCCGGGACAGGCGGCTGCGATCGACGATCTCGATCGAGCGGCCGTAGGCGGAACCGATCTGCATGAGGTTGGCGAACCGCTGGATATCCGTGCTTCGGTTCTCGCCCGCCGCGTGGAAGGTGGCCGGGTTGAAGAACAGAAGGTCGCCCTTTTCCAGCGGAAGCTGGACGTGGTGCTCCTCGAAATAGGCGCGGAACGCGGGGCGCAGGACGGCCAGGTAGCCGGGCAGGAACGCCTGGGAGTACGGCAGCAGCTTGGTCGGCCCGGAGACGACGGGCATGTCGGAATGCGCGACCGCGCCCTGAAGTGTCAGCTGAGCCGAGAGGGCGTGCTGGGAGGCGGGATAGCGTGCCAGATCGTCCGCCGACTGGAACCCCATGTGATAGTCGCGATGCGCGGTCTGGGCCTTGCCGCCCGGGCGAACGACGTTGACCTGCGTCGTCATTTGCCATGCAGGCCCGAGCCAGCTTTCGGCCAGATGCGCCACGACCGGGTTCGCGTTGTAGCGCACGAAGAGGTCGGGTGCCGCCATCGCCAGCTTTTCATGCGCGTTCCAGACCCGCGAGTTCGCGCCGGCCCCGGCGAAGTGATCGCCGGTTCCGCCACCCTGCGCGGCTTCGTGTTCGATGATCCGGCCCAGGGCCTCGGTGACGCCATCGATCAAGGCGAGATCGGTATATCCCCGGCGCACCGCGACGATCCCCGGACCCGCCGCGAAGGCGCGATTCCACTCGGCCTTGAGGGTGCGTCCCTCGTTGGTACCGGCAAGGGCCGCGCGAACGGCGTCGCCATCGTAGACGGGAATGCCCTTCGCGATCTCGGCGCTGTGGGGATAATCATCCGCTGTGGTCGTCCGCTCAACCAGCGCGCGAAAGGCGGCAAGGTCGCAGTGGTCATCGGTGAGCCATACGGGCGTCGCGGTCGGTCGCTGGTCCAGCATGTCGGTTCCTCCCTGATTGCCTTCACCGAAAGCTTGCCACGAAAGGCGAAATCCGCGACGCTTGGAAACCATCAGAAATCCATCAAATCCATGCCACACCGATTTTCCGTCAAGGACATTGCGTTGCAAGCCGGACTTGGCCCCGCAACGGTGGACCGCGTTCTGAATGCACGCGGCGGGGTGCGACGGCAAACCGAGGACCGGGTGCGCCATGCGATCCGGGAGCTGGACGCACAGGCTGGCCAACTCGCCCTGAGCGGGGCCAAGCTGATCGTGGATGTCGTGGCCGAGGCGCCGCAAGGTTTCCTCGATGCGTTGGAGGCGGCCCTGGCCGGGGAACTGCCGCTGATGACGACGGCCGTGTTTCGCACACGGGCCGACATGCGGACCCGGTTCGCGGAAGCCGACATGGTTCAGGTGATGGAAAGGATCGCGCGGCGGGGCAGCCACGGCGTCATCCTGATGGCCCCAGATCGGCCCGGCATCGCAGCTGCGGTCGACAGGCTCGAGGCACGGGGCATCCCGGTCGTCACGCTGGCCTCGGACATGGGGGGCACGCGACGGCGGGGCTATGTCGGGCTCGACAACGGGCGGGCAGGGGCCACAGCAGCCTGGTTCATGGGAATAGGCGTGAGAGGAGCGGCGCGGATCGTCGTAACCTTGCGCAATCCCGGCTTTCGCGGCGAGCAGGAAAGACTGGCGGGCTTTCGCGCGGCCCTGCCGGGATACCTTCCGCGTGCGAAGGTCGAGGTTGTGGAAGAGGGACGCGACAAGGCCGCGTTCGATCGTGCACTCGAGGGCGCGGCACGCGCTGGCGTCGATGCGGTCTATTCCATCGGCGGGGGCAATCGTCACCTGCTGGGCCTGCTGGGGCCGGACCGCCCATTGTTGGTGGCCCATGATCTCGAGCCCGAGAACCTGTCGCTGATCGAGGAGGGGCGGATCGACCTGTTGATCTATCACGATTTCCGCGAAGATATTCGCAGCGCCTGCCGTCTGGTTCTGGCGGCGCAGGCCCGGCGCCCGGAACCCGCGCCCCCGCAGGCCGCCCTGCGCCTGCTGGTGCCGCCCATGGTCGGGATGCAGAACGGGCTTCCGTCCGTAACGGAGGGCGGTTAGCGTGCCTGCATGACACAGATCACCGCGCCCGACGGCACCCCGATTTCCCCGCTCTGTTTCGGAGCCATGCAATTCGGCGGAAAAGCCGACCCGGCGACCAGCCGCGCGATGTACGATGCTTGCCGTGCGGCGGGGGTGACGTTCTTCGACACGGCCTTCGCCTATACCGACGGCGCCTCCGAGACCCTATTGGGCGAGTTCATCCGGACCGAACGCGACGGCCTCACCATCGCGACCAAGGCCAGCTACACCGGTGGCGCGGGGCGGGAGTCGATCCTGTCGTCGGTCGAGACGAGCCGCAAGCGCCTCGGGATCGACGTGATCGACGTCCTCTACATGCATCGATGGGATGACGACACGCCGCTCGAGGAAACCTTCGAGACGCTGACCGGTCTGCGGGACGCCGGCACGATTCGCCATGCGGCGGTCTCGAATTACGCCGCATGGCAGGTGATGAAGGCGCAGGCGGTCGCCGCGACCTATGGCCTGAAGATCACGATGATGCAGCCGATGTACAACCTCGTGAAGCGGCAGGTGGAGGTCGAAATCCTTCCGATGGCGATGGATCAGGGGATCGCGGTCGTGCCCTATTCGCCGCTGGGCGGTGGGCTGCTGACCGGAAAATATGCCACCGGAGGGGAGGGACGGCTGACGCACGACAGCCGGTATGCCGCGCGCTATGGGCCGAAGTGGATGCACGAGGCCGCGGGTGAACTGGCCCGTCTGGCGGCGGAAACCGGAATGGAACCGGCGACCTTGGCGGTGGCCTGGGCCGCGCGGCATCCTGCCGTGACGGCACCGATCGTCAGTGCGCAATCGGTGGAGCAGTTGGCCCCTTCGCTTGCCGCCATGGCGGTGTCGCTTGACGATGACCTCTATGCGCGCATCACCTCGCTGTCGCCCACGCCCGCGCCCGCGACGGATCGGCTGGAGGAGGCCTGATCACGGGACTGTTCCGGCGGGAAACCGACGATTTCCCAGCAGGTGCTTGAGCGACGCCACCGCACATGTATGAGTCGCCGCCATGGATACGGATTTCCTCGTGATCGGCGGCGGTATCGCCGGAGTTTCCGCCGGGGCGGAACTGCAAGCCTTGGGGCACGTGACCCTCTGGGAAGCGGAAGTGCATCTTGGCTTTCACACGTCCGGCCGGTCGGCAGCGATGTTCGAAGAGAACTACGGTGCGGCGCCTGTCATCGCGCTGAACCGGGCGTCGCGCGCGGCCCATACGGCGCACGGCGACTTGTCACCCCGGGGCGTGTTGCTGATCGGTTGCGCCGGGGAGGAGGCGATGTTCGAGCGCGACATCGCCACGATGGGTCTGACCGAGATGGATACCCGTGCGGCGCGAGACCTGATCCCGATCCTGTCGACGGCGGTCACGCGCACGGCGCACGATCCGGCGGCCTTCGATCTGGATACAGACGCGATGCAGCAGCGCGCGCTCCGCCTCATCCGGGCCGCCGGCGGGACGGTGGAGGTGTCGCGTCCTGTGACCGCCATGTCACGCGAAGACGGCGGCTGGCGCGTGACCTCCGGAGATCATTCGATCACCGCCCGCATGGTCTTCGACGCCGCCGGGGCCTGGGCAGATGCCGTTGCCGGGATGGCCGGTGTCGCCCCGTTGGGCCTAACGCCGTTGCGCAGATCCGTCGCCCGCATCGCCGCGCCGGGGGGATGCGACGTGCGCGGCTGGCCGATGATGCTGGGTGCGGGCGAGCGGTGGTATGCGAAACCCGACGCCGGTGCCCTGATCGTGTCGCCGGCGGATGAGACGGCGTCGCCCGCGATGGACACCTGGCCGGAAGAGATGGACCTCGCCGAAGGGCTGGACCGCTATGCGCAGGCCGTGGTCGCGCCGGTAACCCGGCCCCTGAGCAGTTGGGCGGGGTTGCGGACATTCACGCCGGACCGTTGCCTTGCTCTGGGGCCATCTGCGGAACGGGGTTTCTGGTGGGTTGCGGGGCAGGGCGGCTACGGGTTTCAGACCGCCCCGGCTGCAGCGCGCCTGATCGCCGACCGTGTCGCCGGGCGCGCGTCGGACCTCGATCCGGCGACTTTGGCCGCGACCGATCCCGGGCGGTTCCTGTGACGCGCAAGCTGAACCTGCCGGACGGTGCGCGGGCCCCGGACACCAGCGGTCTGATGGTGGCACCCTCTGCCTTGCGCAATCTGGGTCCGATCGTCGACGTGTTGGTGCCGCGCCTGCCGCGCCGGGGGGACGTGCTTGAACTGGCGTCGGGCACCGGACAGCACATCGCGGCGCTGGCCGTTCATCGCCCCGACCTGACGTTCCATCCGACCGAACCGGACCCGGTGCGCCGAGCGGCCATCGACGCGCGGTGTCAGGGCCTCGAAAACGTGGCACCCGCCGGAGACCTTGACGCATGCGCACCCGGCTGGGCGATCGTGGAAGGGGCGGACGCGATCGTCGTCGTCAACCTGCTGCACCTGATCTCCGATGCCGAGATGTCGATCCTTCTGGATGAGGCATCGCGGGCGCTGGCGCCGGGCGGATTGTTCGCGATCTATGGTCCGTTCCTGCGGGACGGCGTCGCGGTCAGCGAGGGCGACGTGCAGTTCGACGCGGACCTGCGGGCGCAGGACGCGGCCGTAGGCTACAAGGACGTCGAGGTCTTGCGCACGGTGCTTTCCGTGCTCGGCTTTACCTTCGACGCCATCGAGATGCCTGCCAACAACCTGATGCTGCTGGCACGCAAGGCGCCCGACGTCCGACCCCCGCTCTAACGCAGTTTCGGAAGCAGCTCGTCCATCACCTTGCGGGCAGCCGGGTTCCAGTCCGCCGTGCGGGCCCGGAACAACGTCGCCTGGCTGGCGTGGATCATCCCGTCGTCGAGGCCCTTCAGGTGGTTCGCCCGCAGGGTCTCCCCGGTGGAGGTGATGTCCGCGATGGCCTCGGCGGTGCCGTTCTTGACGGTCCCCTCGGTCGCGCCTTGACTGTCGACCAGTTGATAGTCGGCGATCCCGTTCTGGCGCAGGAACTCCCGCACCATCCTATGATATTTGGTCGCGATGCGCAGGCGGTGACCATGGATCGCCCGGAACTGGGCTGCGACCGCATCGAGGTCGTCCAGCGTATCCACGTCGATCCAGGCCTTCGGAACGGCCAGGATCAGGTCGGCGTGGCCAAAACCCATGTCGGCCAACGGCTCTACCCGGTCGGTCCACGCGGCCAGCTTTTCGCGCACCAGATCGCTGCCGGTGACGCCTAGGTGAATCCGTCCGGCCGCCAGCTCACGCGGGATTTCCGAGGCCGACAGCAGCAGCAGTTCCACATCCGCCCCGGCCACGGCACCGGCATATTCCCGCTCCGATCCGCTGCGTGACAGCGTCAGTCCGCGCGCGCCGAACCATTGGAAGGTCTTTTCCATCAGCCGACCCTTGGACGGCACGCCGAGGGTGATCATGGCGCATCCTCCAGCAGGCCCGGACGGATCACCCCGCCCACGGCGGGGATCGATCGACCTTTGCCCAGGACGGCTGTCAGCGCGTCATACCGCCCGCCGGTTGCCAGAGGCGGCTGGCCTGCCTTGCCGGGGGCCGAGAGGGTGAAAACGAACCCGTCGTAGTATTCCATCGCCGTCCGGCCCCGCGCCGGTGCAAACCTCAGACGATCTGGCGACAGGCCGCGCCGCGCCATCGCCTCGGCCCGCGCCTCCAGCCGGTCTACGGCGGGCGTCAGGGACGGCAGGTCCACGGCGAGGTCGCGCAGGGGATAAAGCTGGTTCGTCATCGTCCCGTCCATCGACAGGATCGTGGCGATCACCTCCGCTTCGGTGCCGTTCAACGGCAACTCGGTCGCATCGTCCGCCAAGGCGGCCAGGCGGGCTGCGATGTCGCCTTCGCTGCGCAGGCCGACAAGCGGTCCGGCCTTGCCAATCAGGGGATCCGCACCCTGAGCCGCCAGCTGTTCGAGAAGCGCCTTGCGCTTCGGTGTCGGCGCGACCTTGCCCGAGAAACGGTCCATCAGCCGCCGGAAGCGCGCGGGCCGCCAGATATGACGGCGCAGGGCGGCACGGCGGCGGGGACTGGTGGTCAGACCCTCCACGGCGGCGATCAGGATGCCGAGATCGCCGGTGGCGGGGACAGGCGACCAAGGTGCCAGAACCTCGGTCATCAGGGCGAAGACCTCGGCATCCGTCTCAGCCGGGTTGTCGCGGGCGAACACCTCGTAGCCGACCTGAAGGTATTCGCGGGCGCGGCCGGTGTCGCTCTCCTGCCGCCGGAATACCTCTCCCGCATAGCAGTACCGCGCAGGCTCCGCGCCGCCGTCCATATGCGCCTCCACCACGGGGACGGTGAAGTCCGGGCGCAGCATCATCTCACCGGCCATAGGGTCGGTGGTGGTGAAGGCGCGGGCGCGGATGTCTTCACCGTAGAGGTCCAGCAGGACGCCCGCGGGTTGCAGAATCGACGCCTCAACAGGGACGGCCCCCGCCGCCTGAAACTGCGCCAGCAGACGGGCGGCGCGCGCTCGGTCGGCGGCTGTGATCATGCCAGCAACTTCTGGAGGAAGGGAACGAGATCGGCCAGGGCGACCTCGGTCTGGGAGGGGTTCTCCTTCCACTC
>JBARXR010000327.1:0-2748 GCA_049647445.1 Jannaschia sp.
GAGGCGATGGGAAAAATCATTCCCGTCGACGCGAAGACCTTCGACATGCCCGATCTTCCGGATGCCTGGGCATATCTGGGCGCGCGCCCGATGTAGGGACGGTGTCCCGATGCACGCGGCGTCTGACTTGGTCGGTGTGGCCTGCGTCGAGGCTGGCTGCCGGTCGGGCGCCGCGCCGCCCCGCGCGCCGGGTTCGATCGCGCCTCTGGTTGCCGGATAGACCATCACACCGCCTTGTCCTTCGGCGTTGACCGCCGGCAATCCGAACATCCCGGAACGGGATGCCCGGAACCCTGTGCACGGGTCCAGACCGTGCTATCTTTCCCGGTATGGAGGGCTGCACATGCTTCGATTGATCGTCTGTCTGATCCTGCTGCCGACGCTTGCCGCCGCGCAGGACCGTCGCGCAAGTCACTGCATCGCCATCGCCGAGGCGCCGGGTCTCGAATTTATTCACAAGGCCAGCTATCGCGCGCCTTTGCCCGACGACTACACGGTGCGACTGAATTTTATCGACCACGCCATGTTCATGCTGGAAACGCCCGGCGGTTTGCGGGCGGTGACGGACTATGTCGGTTTCATCGGTTCGACGGATCTTCCGGACGTGGTGACGATGAACCGCGCGCATATCTCCCATTGGACGGCGTCACCCGATCCGGACATCGCCCATGTCCTGCCGGGATGGTCGGATCGCGTGGGCGAGCCCGTCGGTCACAATCTCGACCTCGGCGAGATGCTGGTCCGGTCGGTCTCGACCGATATCCGGTCCGGCTATGGCGGCGGGGTCGAGCGGAACGGCAATTCCATCTTCATTTTCGAGGTCGGCGGCCTCTGTATCGGCCATCTGGGGCATCTGCACCATGAGCCGGACGCCGAGCAATACGCGGCTCTCGGCCGGTTGGACGTGGTCATGGCGCCGGTGGACGGCGGGCTGACGCTGGACACGGCGTCGATGATCCGCGTTCTGACGCGCCTGCGTTCCAGCCTCGTATTGCCGATGCATTGGTTCGGCGAATTCACCCTGCAGCAGTTCCTGTCCGGCATGGAAGGCGACTTCGCGGTCGAGCGGCGGGACGAGAGCTTCATCGAGGTATCCTTGCGAACGCTGCCGCGACAGCCGACAATCGTGGTTTTGCGGCCATCCTATCTGACGGACCCCGAATGACCCTGCACCCTGCGACCGGTGACTTTGCCGACGCCCTTCGCGCCGATCTGCCGCCCGCCACGTTCCGCGATCTGGAACCGCGCTATACCGAGGAACCGCGCGGCCGCTGGGCCGGATCGGGAGGCCTTCTGCTGGCGCCCGCCACGACGCAGGAGGTCGCGCGGATCCTTCGGGCGGCGAACGCCGCGGTGGTGCCCGTGATCCCCTATGGCGGCGGGACGGGTCTGGTCGGCGGGCAGGTGGCGGGTGACCTGGCAAACCCGATCATCCTGTCGCTGGAGCGGATGAACCGGGTCCGCAGCGTGGACGCGACCGAGAACGCGATGGTGGTCGAGGCCGGTGTCATCCTGCAGACCGCGCAGGAGGCGGCGGCTGATGCGGACCGGCTGTTTCCGCTGACCATCGCGGCGCAGGGCTCGGCGCGCATCGGCGGCATCCTGTCGACGAACGCGGGCGGCGTGAATGTCCTGCGCTACGGCAATGCACGCGACCTCTGTCTGGGGATCGAGGCCGTGCTGCCGGACGGATCGGTCCTGAACGGGTTGTCGCCGCTGCGCAAGAACAACACCGGCTACGATCTGCGGCACCTGCTGATCGGGGCCGAGGGGACCTTGGGGATCATCACGGCGGCGACGCTGAAACTTCTTCCGCGGCCTGTAAAGACGGGGGCCGCGATGATGGTCGTCCCGGGACCGCAAGCGGCCCTCGATCTGCTGAACCTCGCGCGCGACCAGATGGGCGAGGCCGTGTCGGCGTTCGAATTGATCGGGCGGACCGGCCTTGATTTCCTCGCCGCGACGATGCCGGAGGTGCGTCTGCCGCTGGGCACGCCGGAGTGGTCCATCCTGATCGACGTGGGCTTTGGCGTCTCGGGTGACCCGATGACCGCGCTGGAGCGTCTTTTCGAGGTCGCGCATGAGCGGGGCCTCGTCAGCGACGGCGTCATCGCCCAGTCCGAGCAGCAACGGCTGGCGTTCTGGACCGTGCGCGAGTCGATCCCCTCGGCCAATCGCAAGATCGGGGCGGTCAGCAGCCACGATATCTCCGTGCCCCTGGCCTCGCTTGCGGACTTCATCGCCGACGGCCCGGGGGTCATCGCAAAGGTGGGTGCGTTCCGGATCAATTGCTTTGGCCACGTGGGTGACGGCAACCTGCATTACAACGTGTTTCCGATGCCGGACCGCAGCCGTGCCGACCACGACCGGGATCGCGATGCGATCAAGACCGCGGTCCATGATCTGGTGCATCGCCTCGGTGGCTCGGTCAGTGCCGAGCATGGCATCGGACGCCTGAAGGTCGGCGACCTCGAGCGCTATGTCGATCCGACCAAGCTGGCGGCGATGCGGGCGATCAAGGCCGCGATGGACCCCAGGGGCATCATGAATCCGGGCGCGGTGCTGCGCGCCTGACGTCCGCCACCCGGTGCGGCACGACCTGAAAGGGAGGCTGGCCGGAGCGTGATGCCTGGCCGCGCAGGCGTCCAGGATCTTGTCCCCCGAAATGGGTGCGCCCTGTCTGGGGAAGACAGGGCGCGGGGGGGGAATGGGTGGCCGTCTGCTTGAGCCACACGTAATCTTTGCGCC
>JBARXR010000328.1:0-1604 GCA_049647445.1 Jannaschia sp.
GTTGCCATGCTGCCTGCTCGAGCGCCAAGAGGTCGATCCGCCGCTGCGCCAGCGCGTGACCGGCCGCCGGGGGCGCGAAATCTGCGGCGACGGTCAGGATCACCGGTGCCTGCCGCGCGGCAAGCCGGTCGAGCGTCTCTCCAAGGTCCGATGCGCGCAGCACGCCGGGGCCGAGCAACAGAACGTGTGGTCGGGGTGGGGCGTCCGCGCCTGCGGACAGGGTTGGTCGCTGCGCCCGGGAGCGGACGATTTCCACCCCGAGGACATACGGTCCCCGGTCGAGTTTCTCGATCCGCACGAAGACGCGCGCGGCGCGGTGGTGCGACAGGACGCGGTCGGCGATCCGTTCGGCCAGCGTTTCCAGAAGGTTGACGCGTTCCGCAGCCAGCTCGGCCCCGATCGCGTCGATCAGCGTGTCGTAACTCAGGATGCCATCGACGTCGTCGCCGGCCACGGCAACCGGGTCGATCGACACCTCCGCGACGATGTCGAACCGAACCCGTTGCGTAACGCCGCGCTCCTGTTGGAAGGCGCCGATCTCGACCTCGCGGATGTGGTCGCGCAGGGCGATCCGGTCGCGCGGGGTCTCGCTGGACTCGATCCGCGCCCGGTCGATGGGAGCCGAAAAGGCGACGCTCAGCGCGGCTTTGTCATCTGTCGGTCTGCTCATCGGGTCCCCCGCGGGGATGCCTGTCCCGCCTTGACCGGAAAAACCATGTGTGGGCGCGATGCGAAAGCCCCCTTACCGGCGAAAGAGGGGCGATTTGCGGCGTGCGGACGATCAGGCGCCGGGAACCTGCCGGTAGAAGATGTGCCGTCCGACCTTCGCGGTTTGCGGAAACACGCGCGCCCACTGCGGATTGACATAGTCGGCATGATAATGCGTTGCGGCCTGCGTCAGGACACGTGGCGCCCCGTCGATCAGAAGACGGGCGATCTTGCCGGCGGTGGCATAGGCCTCACGCTCGGTGACGCGGTCGGGGATGCCGTCGCAGGTATAGCTGAACTGGCAGGCATTCCGGCGACCGGTTCCCTGGTTCACCACGCGGCAGATGCTGCCGGGATAATTGCTGGCGTCGACCCGGTTCAGGATCACCTCGGCCACGGCGACCTGACCGGCCACAGGTTCGCCCCGCGCCTCGAAATAGATCGCTTCCGCAAGGCAGGCCCATTCCGCGTTGCCGCTGGACGGAGCCATCGTCGCAAGCTGCGCCTCGGTGATCCCCGTGCCGCGCGATCTCCGTCCCTCGGGCGCGGAGAAGAGGGATCGGGCGCCGCCGCCGAACAGGCCACCGGAACGCCGCGGCTGGACGGTGTGGTCAACGCTCGCCATCCTTTGAAACGCCGAGAGCGTCACACCTCCGGCCGAGGTCTTGCCGTCCGGCTGGGCCGTGACGATGGTCCCAAGACAACAAAGCGCTGCGGTCGCTGCCGCGGCGATGATCCTTCTGAGCATGAAAACGTTCCTGACTTTCCTACCGATGGCCTTAGGGGTCAGGTCTTGAAAAACCGTAAAATGCCTTTGGCCGGATCAGGCCTTTGGGATATCGGGCGCGGCGCGGCAACAGCGTGCCGCCCGATCGCACCGGTTCGGCGGTCAAGCC
>JBARXR010000329.1:0-11359 GCA_049647445.1 Jannaschia sp.
ACACGGAAACGATCTCATCCGCGAACAGCCCGGCGGCCTGCGCCGCGGCCCAGCGGGCCTGCGACCGCGCCGCGAAGGCGTCCTGATCCACGCGGGAAATGCCGTAATCCAGGGCCACGTTGTCGGCCGTCTGGGGCATCGAGTCGGTGCCGTACTGCGCTTTCATCTTCGGATTCACGAAGCGCCAGCCGATGGTGGTATCGTAGACGGCAGTCGCGCGCGTGAACGGCGTTTCGGCCTTCGGCATGACGAAGGGCGCCCGGCTCATGCTTTCGACGCCGCCTGCGATGGTCAGGGCGTAGTCGCCGGCCTTTATCCCGCGTGCGGCAAAGCCCACGGCGTCCATGCCGCTGGCGCAGAGGCGGTTGACCGTCGACCCCGGCACGCCGTCCGGCAGACCGGCCAGCAGGGCGGCCATGCGCGCGACGTTCCGGTTGTCCTCACCGGCCTGGTTGGCCGAGCCGAGGATGACCTCATCGACCTGCGCCCAGTCCACGCCGGGGTTGCGCGCCATCAGGGCCGCGATCGGAATGGCCGCAAGGTCATCGGCCCGGACCGACGACAGGGCGCCCCCGTAGCGGCCGATGGGCGTGCGCACTCCGTCACAGATAAAGGCGTCCAACACGTGTTCTCCCGGCAGACGATCGTTTTTGATGGTATCCCACCCGCCAAGGCCGGGCAAGCATCAAGTTACGACTTGGCGCAGATACTGGATAAGTCGTAACATGTCGGCGCGAAGACCCTCAGATATCGAAGAACACCGTCTCATCGGGTCCCTGAAGCCGAATATCGAAGCGGTAGACGGCTTGGCCGCCGCGCTCCGACCGCTCTGCGATCAGGGTCTTGCGGCGCTTTTCCCACTCGACGAGACCCAGAACCGGGTCGGCTGCATTCGCCTCCGCCTCGTCGCTAAAAGAGAGGCGCGTGCTCAGCCCGATGTTGATGCCGCGCGCGACGAGCCAGAGGGTGATATGGGGCGCCATCCGTCGGCCGTGACGGCCCGATGCAGCCCCGGGCTTGACGGTTTCGAAGGCCCATTCTCCGCTGTCGAAGTCCGTTATCACGCGCCCCCAGCCGCGAAACCCGTCCTCGACGGCGCCGCGCCCTTCGGGATGGGCGTAATGCCCCGCCGCGTTCGCCTGCCAAGCCTCCAGCAAGACGTCCTTGACCGGGCTGTCGGTGCCGTCGATCACGCACCCCTCGATGCGGATCCGCTCCCCCTTGGCATCTGGTCCGGCGATGTCCCAGCCAAGTTCTTTTCCGTAGATGTCGAAGCCCGCCGCGCCGGGCGCGAGGCCGATGTGGACGAAGGGCCCCGCCGTCTGCGAGGGGGTTTCGCGCAAGTAGTCGGGACGGTTCATCTCAGTTCCCCTCCTGCCGGTTTTCGAACATCGTCGAGCGTCGCCCGCGCAGCACGATATCGAAGCGGTATGCGATGCTGTCGAGCGGGATCGAGGCATTCATGTCGAGTTTCGCCGTCAGCGCGTCGATGGCATCGGGATCCGGGATCGACTGGACGATGGGGCAAAGCGGGATCAGCGGGTCCCCTTCGAAGTAGAGCTGGGTGATCAGGCGCTGGCTGAAAGACGTGCCGAAGACGCTGAAGTGGATATGCGCGGGCCGCCAGTTGTTGACGTGGTTGCGCCATGGATAGGCTCCGGGTTTCACGGTCCGGAACACGTAGGACCCGTCCGCATCGGTCAGCGTGCGCCCGCAGCCGCCGAAATTCGGGTCTATCGGGGCGAGATAGCTGTCTTTCCTGTGCCTGTACCGGCCACCGGCATTGGCCTGCCAGACCTCGACCAGCGTGTTCGGAACGGGCCGCGCGTTTTCGTCCAGAACCCGACCGTGGACGATGATCCGTTCGCCCACCGGGTCGCCTGTCCGGGCATAGTTCCTGATCAGGTCGTGGTCGAGTGCGCCGACGTCGCCGTGTCCGAAGGTCGGGCCGGTGATCTCGCTGACCGATTGTTCGAGGCTGATGAGCGGGTAGCGCGGGCTGCGCGCGACGGAGGTCTTGTAGCCGGGCGCATGGGCGGGCGGATGTCGGCCATGATCGCGCTGATAGTATTCCGCGGGCGGTTTCATGGGGTCTCCTCCATCTCGGCATAGGTCTGCTTGGCGAGCTTGATCGCGTGGTTCGCCTTGGGCACCCCGGCATAGACCGCGACGTGCATCAGCGCCTGCATCACGTCGTCCGGGGTCGCTCCGGTATTGGACGTGGCGCGGATGTGCATCGGGATTTCGTCGAAGTTGCCCGTCGCCGCCAGAAGCGCGAGTGTCAGCATCGAGCGTTCGCGGCGGCTGATCGCGTCGCTGGCCCAGAGCGTGCCCCAGGCGCCCTCGGTGATGAGGGTCTGGAACGGCGCGTCGAACGCCGACTTGGCGGCCTCGGCGCGGTCCACATGCGCGTCGCCGAGGACCGACCGTCGCGTGGCCATCCCGGTGTCATAGCGGTCCGTCATCGTCTCTCCCCCCTCTGCGTCGATCCCCTTCAGTAGGGCAGACCGACATAGTTTTCGGCCATCGCCTTCTGCGCTGCCGTATTGGAGCGCAGGAATTCAAGTTCCGCCACCTGCATCTTCAGGTCGAAGGTCGACTGGTCCGGATAGCGGTGCATCAGCGACGAGAACCACCAGCTGAACCGTTCCGCCTTCCAGACGCGGGCCAGCGCCTTTCGGGAATAGCCGTCGATGCCGTCGGTGCTGCCGGTCTCGTAGAATTGGCGCAGGCCGGTATAGAGGTAGTGGACGTCCGAGGCCGCCGTGTTGAGGCCCTTGGCGCCGGTCGGCGGCACGATATGGGCGGCGTCGCCGCACAGGAACAGCCGCCCCCATTGCATCGGTTCGGTCACGAAGGATCGCAGGGGGGCGATGGATTTCTCGATGCTGGGACCGGTCACAAGCGTCTCGGCCTGATCGGCCGGAATGCGGCGCTTGAGTTCCTGCCAGAAAGCCTCGTCCGTCCAGTCGTCGGGTTTGTCGCTGAGCGAGCACTGGATGTAGTAGCGGCTGAGGTTGTCGTTGCGCATCGAACACAGCGCGAAGCCGCGCGGCGAATTGGCATAGATCAGCTCATGGTTCACCGGGGGCGTTTCCGACAGGATGCCGAGCCAGCCGAACGGATAGACCTTTTCGTATTCGCGCCGCACGTCAAGCGGGATCGTCTGGCGGCTGACGCCGTGGAACCCGTCGCACCCCGCGACGAAGTCGCAGTCGAGGCGGCCGGGCCCGTCGCCGGTTGTCCAGGTCACGTGCGGGCTGTCGGTGTCCGCGCCATGGATGACGACGTCGTCGACCGCGAAGACGATCGGTCCGCCGGCCTTTTCCCGCGCGGCATAAAGATCGCGTGTGACCTCGGTCTGGCCGTAGACGACGACCGGCGTGCCGGTGTGTTCCGCGAAATCGACGCGAAACATCTCATCCCCGTAGGACAGAAGCGTTCCGTCGTGCGTCTGCCCCTCTGCGTGCAGGCGCGCGGCGCAGCCGGCTTCCTCCATCAGTCCGACAAGTCCGCGCTCCAGAACCCCCGCCCGGATCCGTCCAAGCACATAGGCCTTGGTCTTGCGCTCCAGCACGACACTATCGATCCCGCGCACGTGCAGAAGCTGGGCGAGGAGCAGGCCGGACGGCCCGCCCCCGATGATCGCGACCTGCGTTTTCATAATGTCCTCTCTCCGTCCGACACGTGTGTCGCATGTTGATATGCATATTCAAAATGAAGTATTGCGGAATATGGTTGCCAAAACAGGAAACCAAATGGACAGACGGATCAAGTTTCGCCACCTCGAGGCGTTCGGCGCGATCGCCCGCGCGCGCAGCTTCAAGCATGCCGCCGAACACCTGAACCTGACGCAACCCGCGATTTCCAAGACCCTGCGGGACCTCGAGGACATCCTTGGCGTCAAGGTGATGGAGCGCAGCCGCGCCGGTGTCGCCCTGACGCCGGAGGGCGAGATCTTTCTGCATTTCGCAGAACAGAGCACGGCGGCCCTGCGGCAAGGGCTGCACAGTCTGCGCGGCGGTGCCGGGGCGACGGGGCGGCTGAGGGTCGGGGCCCTGCCGAGCGTGGCATCGACCCTTCTGCCGCAGGCCGCCATGGCCTTCGCAACCTCCGATCCCGACACGCTGCTGGAGGTGCACGAGGGGCCGCACCACGATCTGACCGCCCGGCTTCGCAGCGGGACGCTGGACCTTGTCGTCGGTCGTCTGGGGCGGCCGGAGACGATGGCGGGCCTCGGCTTTCAGCAGCTTTACGCGGAGGCGGTCGTGATCGTCGCACAGCCCGGAAGTGCGGCGTCGGCGGTGCGGGCCTTCGACGCTCTCGACGCGTTCCGGGTGATCTATCCGCCCAAGGACTCGGCGATCCGGTCGCTGGTGGCCCGGATGCTCATTTCCATGGGTGTGCCGCTGTTTCGCAACCGGATCGAATCGACCTCGCCCGGCTTCGGGCGCGCGACCGTGATGGCCGATCCGGGCAGCGTGTGGATCATCAGTCGCGGGGTCGTCGCGGCAGATCTTGCGGAGGGCCGACTCGTCGCCCTCGACATCGACACCACCCCGACCGTCGGTGCCGTCGGCATCATGAGCCGGGCGGAGGAAGTGCCGTCGGTGCCCGCGCGCGCCTTCTGTCGGGTTCTGGGACGACTTTGTCGGCACGAGGCCGGTATCGATGATTAGGCTCGGCCACGGCGCGGGGTGTCCGGATGTCGCGACCCCAAAGGACCCGCCGTGCCGCTGGTTCTGCCGCGCCGGGTATCGATTGACGGCAGCAAGAGGGCAAACTAGCATACTAGTCACGCTGATCGCCGAGGAGGGCGTCGGTGATGCCAACAGGGGAAACCATGGTTCTGCTTGACGAAAATCGGTTGTTTCCGACCGATCCGAAGGTCCGTGCCGTGGCGCGGGACCTTTACGAGACGGTTCGGGACCTGCCGATCATCAGCCCGCACGGCCATACCGATCCCCGCTGGTTCGCCGAGAACCGGGCCTTCGCCGATCCTGCGCAACTTTTCGTCACGCCGGACCATTACGTGTTCCGGATGCTGCAGTCCCAGGGAATCCCCCTCGAGGATCTTGGTGTGCCGCGCATCGACGGCGGCGCGACGGAGCGCGATCCGCGCAAGGTCTGGCGCCTTTTCGCGCGGAATTTCCACCTGTTCCGGGGCACGCCTTCGCGCCTGTGGCTCAACCACGCGTTTCAGGACGTCTTCGGCGTGACCGAACGGCTTTCGGCGGAGACGGCGGACCGGATCTATGACCGGATTGCCGACTGCCTTGGCCGGGACGAGTTCCGCCCAAGGGCGCTTTTCGAGCGCTTCAACATCGAGGCCATTTCCACCACCGAAAGCGCGATCGACGATCTGCGCTGGCACAAGATGATCCGTGACAGCGGCTGGTCGGGAAAGGTCGTGACGGCCTATCGGCCCGATGCGGTGATCGACCCGGACACGGAGGGATTTGCCACGAACGTCGCGATCCTGGGCGAGATGACCTCCGAGGACGCGACCACGTGGACCGGCTATCTGGCGGCGCACCGCAAGCGGCGCGCGTTCTTCAAATCCTTCGGCGCCACGTCCAGTGATCACGGCCACCCGACCGCGCGGACCGAGGACTTGCCGCAGGCAGAGGCCGCCGCACTGTTCGATACCGCCTTGCAGGGCAAGTGCAGCGCGCAGGAGGCGGACCGGTTCCGGGGTCACATGCTGACGGAAATGGCCCGGATGAGCCTGGAGGACGGTATGGTGCTTCAGATCCACCCCGGTGCTGCGCGCAATCATTCCGCCGACGTGATGACGCGGTTCGGGCGCGACAAGGGGTATGACATTCCGACACGCACGGATTACGTCGGCAACCTGCGGCCGCTTCTGAATGCCGTCGGCGGGCGGTCTGACCTGACGGTGATCCTGTTCACCCTCGACGAGACGAGTTACGCCCGCGAACTCGCGCCGCTGGCGGGCGTCTACCCGGCGCTCAAGCTTGGGCCGCCCTGGTGGTTCCACGACAGCTACGAGGGAATGATGCGCTTTCGCGAGATGGCGACCGAGACGGCGGGGTTCTACAACACGGTCGGCTTCAACGACGACACGCGGGCGTTCTGTTCCATACCGGCCCGGCACGATGTGGCCCGTCGCGTCGATTGCGCGGTCCTGGCCACGCTTGTCGAGACGGGCCGTCTGGACCGCGACGAAGCGCCGGAGGTCGCCCACGACCTCGCGTATCGCCTCGCCAAGGAGGCCTATCGCCTGTGATCGAATTCCCGACCCGAAGAACCACTCTCCCAACGACGAAAGATGCCGAACAATGCTGAAAACCGAAATCCGCCATGCGATCGATCCGGCAACGGCGCGGACACTCGACACCGATCAGTTGCGCCGGCATTTCCATGTCGGCGGCCTGTTCGCGGAGGGCGAGGTTTCGTTGGTCTACAGCCACTATGATCGCCTGATCCTCGGATCCGCGGTGCCGGCCGGCAAGACCCTGACGCTGGACCGGGTAGAGGCGACCGGCACCGCGACGATCCTCCAGCGGCGGGAGATGGGTGTGCTGAACATCGGCGAGGCCGGGACCGTCGGCGTCGGCGGCGAGACCCACAGACTGGAAAACGGCGAGGTGCTCTATATCGGGATGGGCGCGGGGCCGCTCGTGTTCGGTGGCGCGGGTCGGTTCTACATCCTGTCGGCCCCGGCGCACCATGCGTATCCGACACGGCTGATCAAGCTGTCGGATGCGCGCCGGGTCGAATTGGGAACCCGCGCCAACGCGAACGAGCGGGTCATCATCCAGTTCGTGCACCCCGAGGTCTGCCAAAGCTGCCAGTTGGTGATGGGGTATACCCAGTTCGCCGAGGGATCGGTCTGGAACACGATGCCCGCGCACCTGCACGACCGCAGGATGGAGGCCTACCTGTATTTCGGGCTGCCCGAGGACGCCCGCGTCTTTCACCTGATGGGCGAGCCGCGCGAGACGCGTCACATCGTGATGGCCAACGAAGAAGCCGTGATTTCGCCGCCGTGGTCGATCCACGCGGGTGCGGGTACCTCGTCCTATACATTCTGTTGGGCCATGGCGGGCGACAACATCGATTTCACCGACATGGACATGGTGGCGATGGGGGACCTGCGGTGAGCCTGTTCTCTCTGGATGGCCGCCGGGCTCTCGTGACCGGCGCGAATACCGGGATCGGGCAGGCGGTCGCCACCGGGTTGGCCGAGGCCGGGGCCGAGGTTCTCTGCATCGGGCGGCGCGCCTGTGACGAGACCGTGGACAAGATCCGGGCCGCAGGCGGGAAGGCGTCCGCGATCCTCGTCGACTTCGCCGATCCGATGGCGGGCCGGGGGCTTTTCGACGGCGAGAAGGTCGACATTCTCGTCAACAACGCAGGGATCATCCGCCGCTGCGACGCCGTCGATTTCACGGAAGACGACTGGGATGCGGTCATGGACGTGAACCTGAAGGCGCTTTTCTTCACCACGCAGGCCTTCGCGAAAGCGGTGATGGCGCGGGGCGGCAGGGGCAGTGTGGTCAACATCGCCTCGCTTCTGTCGTTTCAGGGCGGCATCCGCGTGCCGTCCTATACCGCGTCCAAGCACGGGGTTGCGGGGCTGACCAAGCTGCTGGCGAACGAATGGGCGGCGAAGGGCGTCAACGTCAATGCCGTCGCCCCGGGGTATATCGAGACCAGCAACACGGAGGCCCTGCGCGCCGATGCGGACCGCAACAGGGCGATCCTCGACCGGATTCCGGCCGGTCGATGGGGGCACGCGCAGGATATCGCCGGGGCGGCCGTATTCCTCTGCTCGCCCGCCGCCGGATATGTGCACGGCACGATCCTCAACGTGGACGGAGGGTGGCTTGCCCGCTGACCCGCGGCCCGGGACGGGGATCGTCCATCTTGGGCTCGGGGCGTTCTTTCGCGCCTTCGGTTGTGTCTATGTCGCCGATGCGATGGCCGCGTCTGGCGGCGATTGGGGGATCGTGGGCGTGTCGCTGCGCAGCCCGGCAACGCGGGACGCACTGCGGGGGCAGGGATGGTCCTATACTTCGCTGACGCTGGGTCCGGACGGCGAGGTGCCACGCCGCATCGATGTGCTGAACGGCGTTCTGGTCGCGCCCGAGGACCCCGCCGCCGTGCTGGCCGCCATGGCCGACGCGACCGTCAGGATCGTCACGTTGACCGTGACGGAGAAGGGCTATTGCCACAATCCGGCGACCGGCATGCTGAACCCCGATCATCCGGACATCGTTCATGATCTGGCTGGCGTCGAACCCGTTTCGGCGATCGGGTTTCTGGTTCGCGCACTCCAGATGCGCCGCGCCGCGGGTCTTTCGCCGTTCACGGTCCTGACCTGCGACAACCTGCCGGAAAACGGCCGCGTCCTGCGCCGTGTCGTGCTGGATTTCGCGCACCGGACAGATCCCGCGCTGGCCGACTGGATCGCGTCGGAAGGGCGGTTCCCCTCGACCATGGTGGACCGGATCACGCCCGCGACGACGCAGGCCGATATCGTCCGCGTTGCGGCCCTCGCCGGTTGGCCCGATGCGGCGCCGGTCCTGCACGAACCTTTCGCCCAATGGGCCGTGGAGGACGACTTCGTCGAGGACGCACGGCCCGATCTTGCGGCGGCGGGCGTGGAGATGGTGGCCGATGTCACGGCGCATGAACACATGAAGCTGAGGATGTTGAACGGCACCCATTCCGCGCTGGCCTATACGGGCTATCTGGCCGGTCACGAGACGGTGGCGGCCACGGTCGCGGACCCGGTCTTCGCACGCTACGTCCGCGGCCTCTGGTCCGAGATCATCCCGACGGTCACCGCCCCCGACGGCGTGGACCTGAGCGATTACGCCGACGCGCTGTTCGGCCGCTATGCCAACCCCGCCATCCGCCACCGGACGTGGCAGATCGCGATGGACGGAAGCCAGAAGCTGCCGCAGCGGATCCTGGGGACGCTGGCGGAGGCACTGGATGCAGGGCGTGACGCCCCCGGTCTCTGCCTCGCCGTGGCGGCGTGGATGCGGTATGTGGGCGGGACGGATGAGCGTGGACAGGCCATCGACGTCCGCGACCCGCTCGCCGCCCGCCTGCGCGACCTGGCGACGACCGCCGACGGGCCGCGCGGCGTCGTTACGGCGCTTCTGTCGGTGCGAGAGGTGTTTTCCGCAGACCTGGCCGCGCGCCTCGAAGGGCCCGTGGGCAAAGCGGCGGAGCGTTTGTGGTCGCTGGGTGCCCGTGCCGCGATCCAAGGCCTCGATGGCTGACGCAAGGGTGTGCGGCGCGATGCGCCGACCGGCGACCGGTCCTTCGACGTCGGAAAATCGCTGTGCCCCCGGTTCCGGGAAAGACGCTGTGCCGTCGGCAGGCCTCGCCGGACGCACGGCCTGTCATTGACCGCGCGACCGTTCCGGCACGCTGCTCCGGGCGCGCGGCAGACGTCTGCTTCCGCGTCGCGTTTCAGACTGGACGTGGGTCCGCCGCTCCGGTCTTTGCTCCACCGGTGGCGCGTGTGCGCAGGAAGTCCGATATCAGCGGCAGGCCTGCCCGCAGGTCTTCGGTGCGGTTGGCAAAGCCAAGACGCACCGTTCCTTCCATGGCCATGACCGCACCGGGGGTCAGCAGGACGCCCGTTTCGGCCAGCAGGTCACGGCACAACGCCTCGGAGCCGATATCGAGGTCATACCGCAGCAGGGCCGTGGTGCCCGCCATCGGTCGAACCCAGCTCAGCCCCGGTTCCCCCGCGATCCAGTCGCTTACGATGGACAGGTTTTCGCGCGTTATCCGAACGCTGCGGGCAAGGATCCGATCGGCGGACGTCAGGGCGAGCGAGGCGAAATGGTCATCCAGGACCCCGACGGAAATTGTCGTATAGTCACGATGGTGGGAGATGGCGTCGAGCACGGCGCGGGGCGCGGTGATCCATCCGAGGCGCAGGCCCGCCAGCGAAAACGCCTTGGACATGCCGGCCGTCGCCACGGCACGGGGGCTGAGGTCGGCGACGGAGGGGCTGTGCCCGTCTCCGGTCTGCGCCGTGCCGCGATAGACCTCGTCCGCCAGCACGGTCGCGCCCACGGCATCGGCGAGCGTGATGATCCGTTCCAGCATGTCGCGGGGCATCAGGCTTCCGGTCGGGTTGTTGGGATTGGTGAAGGCGACGACCTTGGTGTCGGGCCGGATCAGCCTGGCCAGAGCGTCGAGGTCCGGCAAATATCCGTCTTCCGCGCGCAGATGCAGGCGGCTGACGTCCGCTCCCAGGCTTTCCGGGATCGAGACGTGCTGTTGATAGGTCGGCACGACGCTGACGACATGGTCGCCTGCGGTGACGAGCGTGCGCCAGACCAGATCGTTCGCGCCGACGGTGCCGTGCGTCACGATCACCTCGTGCGGCGTTCGATCGCTGTAGAGGGCGGCAATGGCACTGCGCAGACGCTCCGACCCCTCGATCTCGCCATAGGTGAGCGGCAGGCCGAGCAGCGGCGACAGCGCGGCATCGTTCTGCCCCGTGATCTCCAGCAGCTCCGCAAGCGTCAGGGCCGCAACGCAGGTCTCGGCCAGGTTGAGGCGGCACCGGGTCTCATGCGCGTTCATCCAGATCTCAACGCCGAACGGCTCGATGTGCATGGTCGGTATCCTCTTCCGCTCGAAGTGTCGCGCATCCCTAGCCACGTCGCGCAGGCAACGGCAAGGCAGTGGACGCCGTGGGACGGTATGCCTAAGTCAGGGAAAAGCGAGCAAGGGGCGGCACATGTATCTCGGACTCGATCTGGGCACTTCGGGGCTCAAGGCCATCCTGGTGACGGAAGACGGAACGCTTATCGACACGGCGGAGGCTTCCTATGGCAACCCGCATCCGAGGCAGGGATGGTCCGAGCAGGACCCCGCCGATTGGATTGCCGCCTGTGAGACGGTGCTCGACGCGCTGCGGACCCGTCAGCCGGTCGCGCTGTCCGATCTGCGCGGCATTGGCCTGTCGGGGCACATGCACGGCGCAACGCTGGTCGGGGCCGACGATGCGGTTCTGCGCCCCTGCATCCTCTGGAACGACACACGGGCCGCCGCCGAGGCTGCGACGCTGGACGCGACCCCCGGTCTGCGCGACGCCACCGGCAACATCGTCTTTCCGGGCTTTACCGCGCCCAAGCTTCTGTGGCTGGAGCGACATGAGCCGGAGGTCTTTGCCCGTGTCGCGAAGGTCCTGTTGCCGAAGGACTACCTGCGCCTGTGGCTGACCGGCGGGCACGTCGGCGACATGTCCGATTGCGCCGGCACCGCGTGGCTGGACGTGGGTGCACGCCGTTGGTCCGATGCGGCGCTGGACGCGGGCCACATGCGGCGGGACCAGATGCCCGACCTTGTCGAAGGC
>JBARXR010000330.1:0-12185 GCA_049647445.1 Jannaschia sp.
GCCCCGGTCGGTCCGGGCTGCCGCGTCTGTCCGCGTGACGGGTGCGGTGCCAGGCGGGAGCCGTCGGTTCTCGGCAGAGCGGCCCGCCCGTTGACTTCGGCTCCTTGATGGCGGGGCCCGTGGCTACTGGACAGCGCGCGGTCTAGCGGTGAAACTGCAAGTCCACGTGACCGGAGGGGGCCGGGCATGACGAAAAGTTCCGAATTCGAGACTGACCAGATCGCACGGCAGCCGCGTCGCGTCCTGCTGATCGAAGACGAGCCGAATATCGCCACGGCAATTTCCTTCATCCTGCAGCGTGCGGGCTGGCGTGTCTCCACGCATTCGGACGGGGCCACCGCGATCGAGGCGATCCACCGACATGCGCCGGACGTTCTGATCCTCGACGTGATGCTGCCCGGCCAGTCTGGGTTCGACATCCTTGGCGGGGTCCGGGCCGGTGCGCGTCCGGACCTTCCGGTGCTGATGCTGACCGCCAAGGGGCAGGCAAAGGACCGGGAGCGGGCGGAAGCCCTGGGTGTCAGCCGCTACATGACCAAGCCGTTCTCGAACCGCGATCTGCTGGAGGCGGTCGAGTCCCTTGGCGCGCTGCGCGGGGCCTGAATGGACACGCGACCCACGCCCGCCGCCTCCGAGGCGCAAAGGCGTGCCTGGCGCCGGGAACGGCTGCGTGATGCCGCCCGGCTGCTGCCGGTCTTCGGTCTTGCGCTGTTCGTGCTTCCCGACCTCGTGCTGTCGGGATCCGATGCCTCGGGCGGGGCGACGCAGCCCTGGCTGGTCTATCTGTTCCTGTCCTGGGGGGTGCTGATCGCCATCGCGATCTATCTGGCGCGGCTTCACCGGGCGGATGGTGAGAGGCCGCCGGAATGACCTGCCCGCGATCAGGATTTCCGTCATGGAATTGACGCTGAACCTTCTCGTGGCCGGATGCGTGACCTATGTAGCCATCCTGTTCATGATAGCGGCCATCGCGGAGCGCGCGGCGGAGCGGGGGCGGATGCAGCTGTTGCGCGGCCCCGTCGTCTATACCCTCTCGCTCTCGATCTACTGCACGGCCTGGACCTTCTATGGCGCGGTCGGATACGCGGCCCGGTCAGGGCTCGAATTCATGACGATCTACCTCGGGCCGACGCTGGTGTTCGTGGGCTGGTGGTGGCTGCTGCGCAAGCTTGTCCACATCGGCCGGACAGAGCGGATCACCTCCATCGCCGACATGATCTCGTCCCGCTATGGCAAGTCGAACGCGCTTGCGGTCATCGTGACGCTGCTGGCACTGGTCGGCACGACGCCTTACATCGCGCTTCAGCTTCAATCCGTCACGCTGAGCTTCGGTGTTTTCGCCGCCCCCGGTACGTCGGCAGAGGACCTGACGGGAATGGCCCTCTGGGTGGCGGCCGGACTGGCGGTGTTCACGATCCTCTTCGGCACCCGCCGTCTGGACGCGGGCGAGCGTCACCACGGGATCGTGAGCGCCATCGCCGTCGAAGCGGTGGTCAAGCTGATCGCGCTTTGTGCAGTCGGCATTTTCGTCGTCTGGACGCTGAATGACGGACCCTCGGGCGTTGCAAACGCGATCGAGGCCAGCACGATCGCCGACTGGACCGGTGCGCCCGGACGCTGGGCCGGCCTTATCATGGTGTCGGGCGCTGCCGTCATCTGCCTGCCGCGCATGTTTCAGGTGCTGGTGGTCGAGAATTCGGACGAGCGGCACCTTGTTACCGCGTCCTGGGCGTTTCCCCTCTACCTGATGGCGATGTCGATTTTCGTGGTGCCGATTGCCGTCACCGGACTTGCCCGGATGCCGCCTGGGGCGAATCCGGATCTGTTCGTCCTGACCTTGCCGCTTGCGGAAGGCCGGGAGGGACTGGCGATGCTGGCGTTTCTCGGGGGGTTCTCGTCCGCGACGTCGATGGTGATCGTGGCCGCCGTGGCGCTGGCAACGATGCTCTCAAACCATGTCGTCATGCCCCTTTGGCTGGCGGTGCAGGGCCCGTCACGGGCCACGATCTCGGGTGACGTCCGCACCGTCATCCTGCGGGCCCGGCGTGTCTCGATCCTGGTCGTTCTCCTGCTCGGCTATCTCTACTACCGCGTCACGGGCGGGACGGCGGCGCTGGCGTCGATCGGCCTCATCTCGTTCGTCGGCGTGGCGCAGGTCCTGCCCGCGCTCGTGCTGGGATTGTTCTGGAAGGGGGCAACGGCGCGGGGGGCGGCGGCGGGGATCGTGACGGGTTTCATCCTTTGGGCCTGGTCCATGCTTCTGCCGGTATTCGGCGGGACGCCCTGGATTGATGCCATGCTGTCGGGCGGCCCGTTCGGCATAGACTGGCTGCGGCCGCAGGCGATGTTCGGCGTCTCCGGTGATCCGCTCCTGTCGGCGCTGATCGTGTCGCTGGGGCTTAATTGTCTGGCGCTCTGTGCGGTGTCGCTGCTGTCGCTGCCGTCTCCGATGGAGCAATTGCAGGCGCCGCGTTTCGTGCAGGTGTTCGAGCGTGCCTTCACGCCCCGGGGGCGCGAGGGCGGCCAAGCCGGATCGGACGAGTTGCTGGTCATGGCACAGCGCATTCTGGGAGCGTCCGAAGCGCAGGCGCTCTTTGCCGACGAGGCGCGCCTGCAGGGCCGCGCGGGCGACCTCCCCGACCCGACCCCGGACCTTGTCGATCGGCTGGAGCGCAAGTTGGCGGGATCTGTCGGGGCCGCCACGGCAAACGCCATGGTCAGCGGCATCATCGGCAACTCGGCCGTTTCGGTCGCCGAACTGATGGCGGTTGCCGACGAGACGGCGCAGATCCTCGAATATTCCGCTCAGCTTGAGACCCAGTCCGAGGAATTGACCCGCACCGCCCGGGAATTGCGCGAAGCCAACGACAAACTGACCGTGCTTGCCGTGCAGAAAGATGCCTTCCTGAGCCAGGTCAGCCATGAATTGCGGACGCCGATGACGTCGATCCGGGCTTTCTCGGAGATCCTGCGGTCCGGGGCCCTCAGACCAGACGAGGTGGAACGGTATTCGGGCATCATCGAGGAAGAGAGCGAGCGCCTGACCCGCCTTCTGGATGATCTTCTTGACCTGAGCGTGCTGGAAAACGGGCAGGTGGTCCTCAACCCCACATCCGTCTCCCTGCGAACGGTTCTGGACCGGGCCGTTCTTGCCTCCACCTCACCGGCGCAGGCACGCCTTCGGGTCATCCGCGATGCGGTGGCCGAGGATGTCCGGGTCACCACCGACCCTGACCGCCTGAGCCAGGTGTTCATCAATCTCGTGACGAATGCGGCCAAGTACTGCGACGCCGAAATGCCGGAACTGCGGATCGAGGTGACGAGCGGCGACGGGATGCTGATGATCGACTTCATCGACAACGGAACGGGAATCGCGCCGCGCGACAGGGGGTTGATCTTCGAGAAGTTTTCGCGACTTAGCGATCAGGCTTCAGCGGGCAGCGCCGGACTTGGTCTTGCCATCAGCCGGGAGGTGATGTTGCGGCTTGGCGGCACGATCGACTATTATCCCGGACAGGGCGGCGGTGCCTTCCGCGTGCGCTTGCCCGCCCCCGAAATCGGTGTCGAGGCGGCCGAATAGGCCTCAGGTCGACGGGTTCGGGCAAGGCTTTGTTAACCCGATTGGGCCAGAACGGACGGGCACAGTCCGAGTTTTCAGGTTCCATGCCCATCGATTCGTCACGATCAGCCTTGCGGCACATGGCCGGCGTCCCGGCAGACGCCCCGGCGCACGTGGTTGCGGCGGCCTCCCCGGTCGAGCGGGCGTTGGCGACAGCGCTCTTGCGGGTGGCAGACAAGGTCGACGGACTTGGACTGGCTCTGGCCTCCAGGACATCCCGGACGTCCCTGGCGGAGGAGGCATTCTCCGACCTGCCCGAACAGGGTCTGTGCCTGATGATCGACCCGCCGCCACTTCCGGATGGACCCGTTCCGCCGGAACTCCTCGCGATGGCAAGCGGCGCGCTCATCCTCGATCCCGCGTTCGTCGATGCGCTGATCGAGGTGCAGACGATCGGCCGTGTCGACGGTCCGGCCCGCCCGGCGCGCAAACCGACCCGCATCGACGCCGCCCTGACCCAGCCTTTCGTGCAGCAACTCGTGGTCCAGACGGCTGCCCTGTTGCCAAGGGATCATCGCGGCCCCCGCCCCGGCACCGTCAGAACCGGAACGTATCTCGCCGGTATCGGGTCGCTGCCGATGATCCTGACGGCGCCGGGCTTTCTGAACGTGACGCTCGAGGTGTCGCTCGGCGATGGTTTGCGCCCGGCACGCCTCAGCCTGTTGCTGCCCGATCTGCAGGGGATCGACGACGCCGGGCCGGACGTCGCGATGTCCGTGCCGGACCCGGACTGGGCCGCGGCGATGAAGGCGGCGGCGGATGCGGCCCCGGTGCGGCTCGATGTTGTGCTGCCGCCGGTGCGAATGACCCTGCGGGATCTGGTGGCGCTCAAGGTCGGCGACCTGATCGACCTGGAGGAGGATGTGCTGGACGATCTCCAGCTCCTGTCCGGCACGTCCGGCCTTGGACGTGCGACACGCAAGAGGATGCCGTCCGGGGTGGTGATCAAGGCGCGCCTCGGGCAACTGAATGGCGCGCGGGCGATCCGGCTGTCTTCGGGGCCGAACGATCCTCCGCTCGAGGACCGGGCCGACAGGTCGCTGATGGCGGCGTCCGGCGCGCTGTCCGCTCAGGGGCCCAAGGAGCAGCGGCTGATCGGCGGGAAACCGGGCGGACGGACGGATATCGACACCCTGCACGACCTCGATGCCCTTGCAGCCCTGCCGGAACTTGAAGACCTGCCGGACTTCGGCCCTTTGCCGGATCTGTCCTGACGTCTGCCGCTTGCATGCTTCAGGAACAGCTAGAGGCCCCGATGAGGGCGGTCCGCCGCGACAGCCATCCGGGAAACGCGGCGCGAGCGGATCGCGAACCTTCGCCCATGCATTGTGCGCAGGACGGGGTTTCTGCATGTGCATTGGTGTTTCTGCAGTTGCATCACTAACTGTTGTGCTGAGCAAGAGAACCATCCGCGCCTCCGTAAAGGCGCGAAACTTATCGGAGAAATTCCATGATCAACCATGTCGAAATCGATGCCATCGCCATCGAGAAACGTGCCCGCTCGCTGCGCGCCGAGATGATCCGCACCATGATCGCCGCCGTCGTGGCACGCCTGCGCGCACGCCGCACATCGGCTGCCCGCGCCTGATCGTGTCGTCGCCCTCCGGCGACGATTGATCCCGCCGCAGGGCGGGGATATGCGGCGGCATGACCGATAGCATTTCGCCCGACGGCGCCCGCCCCGTTCTGCGCCTCAAACCCAAGGCGGATGCCCGCCGGCTGCGGCACGGCCATCCTTGGGTCTATTCCGACGACATCGTTGCTGACCGGCGTGCCCGCGCCCTTGCGCCGGGGGCTTTGGCCGTTCTGCAGGATGCCGACCGCACCGACATCGGTCTTGTCACGGTCAACCTCGAGTCGCGCATCGGGGCCAGGATGCTGGACCGCGATGCGACGGCGACAATCGACCGTGATTGGATCGCCGCGCGCATCACCATGGCGCTCGCGCACCGCAACCGGCTGTTTTCCGCCCCCTTCTATCGTTTGATACACGCCGAGGCCGATGGTATGCCGGGCGTCGTCATCGACCGCTTCGGCGATGCGGCGGCGCTCCAGCCGAACGCCGCCTGGGCGGATGCCTGTGCCGCGGATTTCGCTGCCGTTCTCGAAGAACTCGGGATACCGCACGTCCTTTTGACTGCCGGCGGTCGCGCCCGCAGCGCCGAAGGACTGACCGGCGAGACGCGCTGGCTTACCGGTGGTCTTGAGGCACCGATCCCTGTTCCGATGAACGGGGCGACGTACCTCGCCGACCTCGCGGGCGGCCAGAAGACCGGCCTCTACTACGACCAGCGGCCCAATCAGGCATTCGTCGCAGGCCTGTCCCGCGGCGCGCGCGTCCTTGACGTCTTCAGTCACGTGGGCGGTTTCGGCCTTGCGGCATTGGCCGCCGGTGCGACGTCGACATTGGCCGTCGATGGGTCCGCGCCCGCGCTGGCGCTGGCCGCGCGAGGGGCGGAGGCCATGGGCCGTGCGGGCGATTTCTCCAGTCGGCAGGGTGACGCCTTCGATGTTATGACGGCTCTCGGCGAGGAAGGTGCGATCTTCGATGTCGTCGTGGCCGATCCGCCCGCCTTTGCGCCCGCCAAGCCCGCCTTGACGGCGGGGCTGCGCGCTTATGAGCGTGTGGCGCGGTTGGCAACGCCGCTCGTCGCGCCCGGCGGCTATCTGACCTTGTGTTCCTGCAGTCATGCCGCGGACCTGTCGAAGTTCCACGCCGCCTGCGTGCGCGGTATCGGGCGGGCGGGGCGTGCATCGCAACTGATCCATACCGGTTTCGCGGGCGCGGATCATCCGGTGCATCCGCAACTGGCGGAAACCGGATACCTGAAGGCGCTGACGTTCCGGCTTTTGCCGTGAAGGTGTTTCTGGACGCTTGCGTTCTCTATCCGACTGTCTTGCGGGAGGTCCTGCTGGGCTGTGCCGGTGCCGGGCTGTTCCGGCCGTTCTGGTCGCCCCGCGTGCTGGAGGAATGGGCACGTGCGTCGCGCAAGATACCGGGGGGCGAGATTTTCGCCCGGGGGGAAATCGCGGTTCTGCGCGGGCGCTGGCCCGGAGCCGAGGTGCGGCCCGGCACAGCGACGGAAGCACGGATGCACCTGCCTGACGTCAATGATATCCACGTCCTCGCCGCCGCCTCCGATGCCGGGGTCGACCGGCTCGTGACGCTCAACATCCGCGACTTTCCGAGGGCCGATGTGGCTGTCGAGGAGATCCTGCTTCAGGCCCCCGACCCCTTCCTTATGGACCTGTTCCTGTCTGCCCCCAAGACGGTGGCGGAGGTCGTCGAAGGGGTCCGCGCCACTGCCGAACGGCTGTCGGGCGAGTCGCAACCGCTGCGCCCTCTGATGAAGCGCGCGAAGCTGCCTAGGTTGGGAAAGGCTCTGACGTGACCGGCTAGGGTGCCGGGATCAGCCGTGTCACGCCGATCGCTCCGGCCCGTGCCAGCTCCGGATCCAGGGTCATCGGGATGTATTCCCCGCGCCGCCAAAGCTCTCCCAGGTCGTCGTAATGCTTGGACAGCGGATGCCCGGACTGTCCGGTCGATGTGATGAAAACGCTGCTTTCCGGGTCCGCAAAATCATAGACGCCGCGATAGGTCGCAGCGTGGACGTTGGCGAAGGGGTCGGGCAGGTCTCCCGAGGTGCGCCCGCGTTGCAACGTGTGGTCGCCACCGGACGTGCTCTGCCGGACGTTCACCACGGCGCCGATAAACGGGATGCCCCCAAGAACCGGATGGTCATGTCGGGCCTCGTGGGCATCGCCCCAACGCCACGCCTCGACCCGGCCGCCATATGTCTCATCGAGAAAGGTCAGCGCGTCATCCAGCGCCAGCCGCGCCACGTCCGAACAGGTTTCGACCACCGAGGACTGGAGAATGTCGCACCAGACCGAGGCCCCCCCGATGTTTCGGAAGATGCGTTCGATGAGCAGTGGTTCCATGCGCGTGTATTCGTCTGCGAGGGGGCCGATGTCGTCGCGGATCAGCCGATCCTGCAAAGCCCGCATCCATGCCGCATAGATCAGCGGTTCGGGCAGATGCTCCGACATCTCACCGTTCCAGGCAGCCAGCAGTTGCAACGCGGTCTGGCGACGACGCTCGGGCGTGCCCGCCGGGGCCGCTTCACCCGTGAACCACAAGTCCCGTCCCACCAACGGAAGAAGGGCCCGTGCTGCGGTTGAGACGGTGTCGAGTTGCGCCTCGATCATGCTGGCGCGGGTGTGGACGGTGCGTGCCTCGATCAGTTGCTCCATCCGGAGCACCCGTTGGCTGTCGCCCCAATAATGGCTGATGTGGCCGGGAAAGGCGCGGTCCACGACCTTGTTGTTCGTGTTGCCGAGCAATCCGCTCTCCGGATCGAGCCACATGGGATTGTCCGCGAAGGGCCGCAAGCCGGACCAGCGGTTCGCGCCCAGCCAGCCGGGGGCGGGGATGCGCCCTTCGCTCTGGTGGCGGGCGTCGCGGTCTGGCTGTCGGCCCATCACCTGCATGGCAATTCGGGTGCCATCTGCCAGCATCAGGTTCTGCGCCGGGGCGATAAAGTGCCGTGCCGCATTCAGGCCGTCTTCAATGGTCTGGGCGCGCATCAGCTCGAGGCCGGTCCGAAGCGAGGTGTCTTCGGTCGACAGACCGGTCCAGGCAAGCGCGGCAACATGGTTCGGAGGCGTGACGGTTCCAAGGTCGAACTGCGCACCCGTCAGGACCGGGCCGTTGACGGTGCGGCGCAGGGTCAGCGTGACGGGGGCCGCATCCTTGATGGCGATGATCGAGCGTTCGGTTTCGAACCGGGCATAGCCGTCCGGCGTTTCGTATTCCTCCGGGTTGTCGGGGTTGAGCCGCTCGATCATCACGTCCTGATCGTCAAGGTATGTCGAGGTCAGCCCCCACCCCAGCGTCTCGCTGCGGCCGGCGAGGACAACCGGCATGCCCGGGATGGTCCCGCCGATCACCCCGCCGGACGACAGGTCCAGCCTCGCCAGATACCAGATCGTCGGTGCGCTCAACCCAAGGTGCGGATCGTTCGCGAGGAGCGCGCCGCCGGCAGCGGCATGATCGCCCGCGACCGCGAAAGCGTTCGACGCACCGGACAAACCGCGCGCCGGGACCGGCCAGAGGTCCGGCGTGGGGGCTTTGGCAAATTGCGTGGGGGCAAGCGTCGGGAAGAGATCACGGGCGGAGGCCAGTTCCGCAACACCCGTTCCGGGCGCATCGGGGTGCAGGTCGCGCAGGCGTTCGTTCGGCAGGACCAGCGAGGCACGGGCGCGCAGGACTTCCTCGCCTACGTGGCCTGAAAGCTGCAACGCCATCAGCTTGACGACCGCAATGCTGTCGGCAGGCTGCCACGGCGCGATTTCCGGCGCGAAGAGAAAGAACTCCGGCGCGCCCCGCCCCGACGCATCGCGGTTGATCACATCGATCCGCGCGTTCACTCCGGCGGCATAAGCCTCCAGCATCGCGAGGACCTCGGGCGACTGTGCGGCCACGCTGGCGGTGGCTGCGCGGTACAGAGCCAGACGGCGCAACAATTCGTCGGTGCGCAGCGTCCGATTGCCGAACACCTCCGACAGTCTGCCCTGCGCCGTGCGCCGCATCAGGACCATTTGCCAAAGACGGTCCTGCGCATGGGCATAGCCCAACCCGAAAAACACGTCCGCATCCGTTTCTCCGAAGATATGCGGCACGTTGAAGGTGTTGCGTACGATCTCCACCGGCGCGCTTAGGCCGCGCACGTCTTCCGTGCGATCGTAGTCCGGCAGGGAGCGCGAGGCGAGCCAGAGCACCACCAGAAGCGCCAGCCCGGCCAGAAGCAGGGTCGCCGTGACGATGCGAAATGACCAGCGAAACAGCCGCTCCATGAAACGCCCCCTGTTGACCCCGTGGGTTTTGCCTGCATCTAACCGTGAGCGAACAGGGATGCAAAGGGAGGCCGGGACATGGCGAAAGTGACGTTTTTGGGAATGGGTGTCATGGGTGCGCCGATGGCGGGACATCTGTCGAAGGCCGGGCACGACGTGACGGTCTACAACCGTACCGCCGCCAAGGCCGAGGCCTGGACCAGATCGAATGAGGGCAGTTCCGCCGCAACGCCGCGCGCCGCCGCCGAGGGGGCCGAGATCGTCATGGCCTGCGTCGGCAACGACGACGACTTGCGCGGCGTCTGCCTTGGCGAAGACGGCGCTTTTGCCGGCATGTCGAAGGGGGCGCTTTTCGTGGATCACACGACGGTTTCCGCCGAGGTGACGCGGGAGTTGGCCGCTGTCGCCGCCGAGCGTGGCATCGCCTGGGTCGATGCGCCGGTTTCGGGCGGGCAGGCGGGCGCGGAGAATGGGCAACTCGTGATCATGTGCGGGGGAAAGTCCGAGGATTATCAAAAGGCTGAGCCGGTGATGGCGGCCTTCGCGAAACTGACCAAACGGATGGGCGACGTCGGTGCCGGGCAGTTGACGAAGATGGTCAACCAGATCTGCATCGCGGGTCTGTTGCAGGGCCTTTCCGAAGGTCTTGCCTTCGCCCAGAAGGCCGGTCTGGACGGCGCGGCGGTGATCGACGTGATCCAGGGCGGGGCGGCCGGAAGCTGGCAAATGGTCAACAGACACAAGACGATGCTGGCCGGAGAGTACGACCACGGGTTCGCGGTGGACTGGATGCGCAAGGACCTCGCGATCTGTCTTGCGGAGGCCGAGAACGTGGGCGCGAGCCTGCCGGGAACGGCGCTGATCGACCAGTATTACAAGGACGTGCAGGCCATGGGCGGCGGGCGCTGGGACACGTCGTCCCTGATGGCGCGGCTGGTCAAGCTGTCCGACTGATCCGCCACAGGTCCACGCCGATCTGCGGGTGATCCAGGGGTGATCTGCGGGTGATCCGTGTCGGACGGGGTTTTGTTAACCGACCGGCAACCGTTCGCCCGCAGTCTGCCCGCTTCCTGACGGACAAGGGGGCCGGGCAATGACGACGAAACTCAAGACACGCGCGATGGCGGAACTGGTCGCGCTGATGGAACAGTTCCAGTGGGACATGGCCTATACGGCGACACGGCAGGATCACATCCCGGCCGAATGGAAAGCCGTGTGGAAGGAGCGCACGGGCCACAAGCGCAAGATCAGCCTCTATGTGGACGAGGACGTCTACAAGCTGTTCCGGTCGATGGGGCCGGGCATGGGGCCGCGCATGAACACGGTGCTGGGCGCGTTCGCCCGGGCGCGGGTGGCCGAGATGCTGGAGGGCCAGGACACGCTGGAGGGGTATCGCGCGAAGTGGGCCGGGAAGCGTAGACCGAAGCTGGAAGAGTCGGTGGAGCGGTTGTGGGAGGGGGAGTGAGGGGGCAAACGGATCGTTGCGCGTCAGGTCGAGTTCGGGCTTTTGGGGAGAGGCTGGTTGTGGCGGGTGGCCCGTAGCGGACCTACGATCAAGCTGCGTGGAACAACAGCGATGAGCCCACTTTGACCGATGCTGCGCGGAGCATGAACGGCGGCTTCCTCGGATTGCGCTACAATTTCAGCGACACAGCCCCATTTTTTCACACCCGCCAATTTCGGCTTTTCAAGAGACGGAAGTGACGCTTAAGCAACGTTCAAACGATTTCAGTCGGAAGCTCCGAACAAGCGCGTTCTGGAAACCGCATGATGCGTTTGGAAGGATAATACAAGCACCCAGGTGACCCCCTTGAAAGTGGATAGACTTAATCAACGATCGTCGCCTTGTGAAACAGCAGCTCCTCGGGCCCGATGCCCGCTGCCTCGATGGCAGTCTTGAGGCGATCGGACGCGAACAGCCGTCCCCTCAGCTTCGGATCGTGCCAGAGATCGGTGCCTTCGTCCGAGCCCCTGCGGACGGCGAGGACATCGTCATCGTAGCGACCCCGCCAAGCCGCGTCCGGCCGAGGCACCTTTTCGTCGTGTCGCTGGAACTGCTTGACGTTCTCCGACGCCTCGGGGGCGAAGGTGTCCGGCTTGCCCTCGGTCACGTGCAGAAGGAAGTGCGGCTCCAGCCCCGACGGCGTCTTCTCGGCATCTGCATAGATCGGAACGCGGTGTAGGCGCGAGGAGCCGAGGTCGTGCGCGACCAGGACGTCGCGCAGTTGTGGCGAGCAGACGAGAAGACCGCCGACAATTTGGAACGCATGGTGACGGTTGGGCTTCAGAGCCCGATCCGTGTCATAGTAAAGAAACTCGGGGATGTGCCGATCTTCGACGGGCCAGCAGTAGCGAACGGCGTCAGAGAACGCCAATTTGCTCTCCTGCCCCCCGTCACAGTGATACGCGAAGATCACCTGCTTATCGAGGTCCGTCATCCACTTCGTGTACCAGATCGCCATGGGTGCCCTTCCTTCTATACTAGGCTGACCGGTCCTTCGAACATAGTGCAGCGAAAGCCCGCTCCGTCCGCTGACCGGACGCTGCCGACGCGAGGCGGCACATTGCACTCCTGCCCCGCGAACGCCGCTCCCCTACCCTGTCACCAGCGCCTGGTAGAGACCGCGCAGGCGCTCGGTCATGGGGCCGAGCTGACCCGTTCCGATCACCCTTCCGTCGATGACGCCGACGGGCGTCTGGGCGCCGAAGG
>JBARXR010000331.1:0-10246 GCA_049647445.1 Jannaschia sp.
GAGCAAGCCAGTTCGACACCAGCACCGCCCCCACGGCCACGGCCACCGCGATCAGCACAAGGCCGCGCAACGGCGCCTCGGCGCCGGGCACCTGAAGGAAGGCGTAGATCGCGGAAGGCAGTGTCCGTGTCTCCCCCGGAATAGAGGCGACGAAGGTGATCGTCGCGCCGAATTCGCCAAACGCCTTCGCGAAACCCAGCGTGACCCCGGCAAGAATGCCGGGCGCGATCAACGGCAAGGTCACCGTCCGCCAGACCTTGAAAGGTGAGGCGCCCAGCGTCGCCGCAGCCTCTTCCAGTTTCGGATCGACCGCTTCGACGGCCAGCCGGATGGCCCGAACCATCAGCGGGAATGCCATGATCGCCGCCGCGAGCGCGGCGCCGGTCCAGCGAAACGCAAGGCCGAGGCCAAGGGGTTCCAGCACCGATCCCAGGGGACCTGCCCTCGAGAACAGGAGCAGCAGCGCATAGCCCGTCACGACGGGCGGCAGCACAAGTGGAAGATGGACCACTGCATCCAGCAGGCCATGCCCCCGAAAGCGCCCGCGTGCCAGCAGGTGGCCGACCCAGAGCGCCGGCGCAAGGCCGAAAACCGTGGCCGCGATCGAGACCCGCAGGGACAGTGCCAGCGCCTCCCACGCTTCCGGCGGAAGGTCGATCACGCGGCAAAACCGTGCGCGGCGAAGACATCGCCATTGTCGGCAAGATGCTCGAGGAATGCAGGCGCGCCGGGTCCCGCCCCCGCCAGAAGCGCCGCCGGATAGACGATCGGCGCATGGGCGGTGGCCGGAACAAGGGCCGCCGTACCGACGCCGGTGCCGACAGTATCAGAGCGATAGACCAGCCCCATGGCCACGTCGCCCCGCGCCACATAGGCCAGCGCCGCCCGCACATCCTCGGTCAGGATCGCGCGGGGCCGCAGGGCCGCCCAGAGGCCAAGCGTTTCCAGCGCCTGCTGGCCATAGCGTCCGGCCGGAACCGAGGCAGGATCCCCCATGGCAAGGCGCCCACCCGGGCCCAGCGCCTCGATCACGTCGGGCAGGCGCAGCCTGAGGGGGGCCACGTTCGGCGGTCCGGCCAAGACAAGACGGTTGGTCGCGACCGAACGCGGCGCGGTCGACAGCACGCCCTGTCCGGCAAGCCAATCCATCCAGTCGGTCGCAGCCAGCACGATCAGATCGGCGGGCGCCCCGAGCGCGGCCTGTCGGGCGATCGTCCCACTGCCGCCATAGGACAGGACGACAGGTTCGGCCCAGCGTCCGGCGATCTCGTCCAGCGCCGGCTTCAGGCTGGCCGCGGCCATGACCGTCAGGTCCCGCTCCGCCCGGAGGGGGCGTGCAAGCAGCGCGAGGACACCAGCACCCAGAACCGCGCGGCGGGTCCGGTCAAATGGGGTGGGGCTGACCATCATAGGTCTCGAACCTCCCGGTGGTCGAAAGGTCCAGCGCCTCGAACCGGTCCCAGAGACCGCTGGCGGAGGTCTCGGCAGAGATCGCCGCGCTGTCGCCGCCCATGTCGGTGCGCACCCAGCCGGGATGATAGATGCCGACCGAGATACCCGCGCCCGCGAGATCCGCAGCCAGGTTCAGACCGAGATTGATCGCCGCCGCCTTCGAGGCCCGATAGGCATAGGCGTTCCCCGGCGCCTTGGTCGATGACCCCATCTGGGACGAAATGATCGCGATCCGCCCGCCCCGCGACAGGTTCGCAAGCTGTGCCTGCACCGTCAGCAGAACACCCGTCGCATTGGCATCGAAGGACATGCGCAGATCCTCAGCCGTTATGGTGCGTAGGTCGCTGTTGCGATCGACGTAGACGCCCGCGTTGCAGACCAGCAGGTCGATGGCCCCCGAGGCATCCGCAGCAGCAGCCTGCGACGCGGTATCGGTCACATCGAGCACGATGGCCCCCTCAGAGGGCGCCCGCATGGTGCCCAGAACCTCATGGCCCCGCCGCGTCCCCTCCGCAACGAGGGCCGCGCCGATGCCGCGCGACGCGCCGGTGACGAGCGCGCGCATCAGTTGGCCTTGCTGCGCGGCAGGAACGGCAGGGGGGCGACGGGGATGCCGTCCTCGATCAGCGCGCGCGCCTCGGTCGCATTCGCCTCGCCCCAGATCGCCTTTTCCGTGCCGGCCTCATGGAGGGACCGCGCCTCTTCGGCGAAGCGGCCGCCGACATAGGTCGACTCGGCCTCGACCTTGGCGCGCAGGGCCGCGATCTTGCGTTCCATCTCGGTTGGCGGGGTGACCAGCGTTTGCGCCTCCGCCCGGTCCGCTTGAACCTTCGGAGCCATCAGTGCCTTGCCGACATCGGTCGATCCGCAGGCCGCGCATGACAGCAATCCGCGCGCCACGAGGGCGTCGAACGCCTCGCCGGACTGGAACCAGCTTTCGAAGGAATGGCCATCCTTGCAGCGCAGGGCATAGCGGATCATGGAGCGTTCCCGGATTTGGTATCGGTGCAGGACAATCTAGGCTCTTTCACGGGTGGTGCAACATCCCTTGAAGCGGCGCGGCGTGCCGCTATCTTTCGGATATGAAATCAATGATCCTGCTCCTCGCCACCGCCCTGCCCGCGACAGCCTTCGAATTCGAGGCGCTCGAGGGAGGGTCGATCGACCTCGATGCCTTGCGGGGACGCGCGGTTCTCGTCGTCAACACGGCCTCGCTCTGCGCCTATACTGACCAGTATGCCGAGCTTCAGGCCCTGTCCGAGCGCTATGAGACGCGGGGATTGACCGTGATCGGCGTGCCGTCCGACGATTTCCGCCAGGAACTCGGATCCGAGGCCGAGGTCGCCGACTTCTGCGAGGTGAATTATGGTCTCACGATCCCGCTGACGACAATCACGTCCGTGCGCGGCCCGGATGCGCATCCGTTCTACCGATGGCTGGCCGATCAGGGCGCGCAGCCCACGTGGAACTTCAACAAGGCGCTGATCGATCCGGAGGGACAGCTTGTCACCTTCGAGGGCTCCGCCATCCGCCCGCTGTCCGGTCGCATGACCAGCGCCATCGAGGCCGTGTTGCCCGAGTGACCGTCGGCCCCCTGCTTCTGGGGTCCGAGATCTATCGCGGGTCCAGTTACGGACGCTGGCACCCCTTACGCGTGCCGCGCGTGTCCACTGTTCTTGATCTCGCGCGCGCCCTTGGATGGCTGCCACCGGACCGGTTTCGCCTGTCGCCCCGCGCCAAGGCCGCCGCCCTGACAGTCTGGCACACACCCGAATACGTCGCGGCGCTGGAGCGTGCCGAGGCGTCGGGCGCGGTCGATGACGAAACCCGCCACCGCCACGGGCTGGGCACGGCTTCGAATCCCGTCTTCCCCGAGATGTTCCGCCGCCCCGCCACGGGGGCCGGGGCCTCCTTGCTGGCAGGAGAGTTATTGGCCCGGGGTGGGATCATCCACAATCCCGGCGGCGGCACGCACCACGGGATGCCTGACCGCGCGGCGGGCTTCTGCTATCTCAACGATGCGGTTCTCGGCATCCTGTCGCTACGCAATGCCGGCGCGCAACGAGTCGCCTATGTCGATATCGACGCACACCACATGGATGGGGTGGAGCATGCGTTTGCCGACGACCCCGACACCCTTCTGATATCGACACACGAGGAAAAGCGCTGGCCCTTCACCGGCGCGCTGGAGGACGCGGGGCTCGGGCAGGTGTTCAACCTGCCGCTGCCGCGCGGACTGAACGACACGGAATTCGCCGAGGCCCGCGACCGATTGATCCTGCCCGCGGTCGAGGCCTTCGCGCCGGACGCGATCGTCCTGCAATGCGGCGCGGATGCGGTCGAAGAGGATCCGCTGTCCCGGCTCGCGCTCTCGAACAATGCCCATTGGGACGTGCTGCGCGCGCTCCTCGGGATGGCCCCGAGGGTCCTCGTGCTGGGCGGTGGCGGATACAACCCCTGGTCGGTCGGTCGTCTCTGGACCGGCAATTGGGCGATCGCCTCGGGGCAGGACATCCCCGACAGACTGCCGCCCGAGGCCGAGGCGGTGCTGCGCGCCATCCCTTTCGACGGCAACTCGCGCGGACGAAATCCGCCGGATCACCTGTTCACCACGCTGCGCGACGCGCCGCGCGCGGGACCGGTGCGGGCCGTCGTTTCCGACCGCGTCGCGCATCTGGCCGGTCGCATCGACGCCATGCCCGGGCGTAAAGCCCGGATCTAGGACGGGATCCGGGAAAAGGGACACTGCGCCGGCCCCTCGCGCTGTCCGGGACACTTGCGTGGGAAAAATCGAAGGGACCGTCGACCTCAGGGGCGCATGTACGGGGCGATGCGGTCCCAATCGAAAGTGACGCCCGTACCGGGATCATTCGGTGCCACGGCCTGTGCGTTCTGCACCACCAGGGGCCGCGTGGTGTAGCGGTCGATCGGAAAGCTGTGGACCTCGATCAGACCGGGGTTGGGCTGGGCCGAGACAAGGCTGACATGAAGCTCCTGCATTCCGTGCGAGCAGACGGGCAGGCCCGCATCGCGACACATCGCGGCGGCCCGCAGCCATCCGGTGATGCCACCGCAATTGCTGGCGTCCGGTTGCAGGTAGCTGAGTTTCGATTGCGCCAGCGCATAGCCGAATTCATGTTCGGTGTGCAGGTTTTCCCCCATCGCAAGCGGGCACCCCGTCGCGTCGTGAATGCGGGCATATCCGGCGTAATCGTCAGGGATGATCGGCTCTTCGAACCACAGGATGTTCTGGTCCATGAAGGCCTTGGCGGCCTCGATCGCCTGGGCCTCGGTCAGGGAATAGTTCGCGTCGACCATGAAGGCGCGGTCGTCACCGATCAGCTGGCGCACGGCGGCGGCACGGGCCTGATCGTCGGGGCGACCCACCTTGATCTTCACGCCATCGAACCCGCGTTCCAGATAGCCTTCGATGGATTTCAGCAGCTTGGGCAGGTCTAACCCGAGGTCGATTCCGCCCGCATAGGCCCCGCAGCGGTCAGAGGCACCTCCGGCCATCTGCACAAGGCTGCGCCCTTCGCGCTTGCCACGCAAATCCCACAGGGCGATGTCGGCGGCCGAGATCGCGAAGGACGCGATGCCGCCCCGCGCGACATAGTGGACGTGCCATTGCATCGCATCATAAAGGACCGCCGCCTCTGCCGCCTGCCCCAGCAGCATTGGCGCAAGATCATCGCGCAGCATCGCCAGGATCGCGGTGCCGCCCTTGCCGCCGGTATAGGTATAGCCGGTGCCCTCCAAGCCGTCCGCGGTTCCGAGGGTGCAGGTAATCAACTGGAAATGCGTGTGATCGCCGTGCTTTGCGTCGACCAGAACTTCGTCCAGAGGCACGTCGTAGAGACGCGCCTCCAGCGATGTGATCACAGGTGCCGACATTCGGGAACCGCCGTCTTCACAGTCCCGTCCGCAAGCCACTGCATCAGGTTCGCGACGACAAGGTCGCCCATCGCCTGCCGGGTCTCATGGGTGCCGGACGCCACGTGCGGGGTCAGGACGACGTTGTCCATGGACTTGAGGGCATCCGGGATCTTGGGCTCCTCTTCGAAGACATCAAGCCCCGCGCCGGCAATCTTGCCATCCTGCAGCGCCGCCACCAGCGCCGCTTCGTCGCAGACCGACCCGCGCGCGACGTTGATGAACAGCCCGTCAGGTCCGAGTGCGTCAAGCACTTCGGCGTTCACCATGTGCTTCGTGGACGGCCCGCCCGGCGTGATCGCGACCAGAACCTCCACAGCCGCCGCGCAGTCTTTCGCGGTTGCGTGGTAGGTATAAGGCGTGTCCTTCCGACTGCGGGAATGATAGTGGATTTCCGCGCCGAAAGCCTTGCATCGCTCCGCGATCGTCTGGCCGATGCGTCCGAGGCCAAGGATCCCCACGCGGCGGTTCTGGACGGAGCGGGTCAGCGGATAGGCTCCGTCCGCCTCCCATCTGCCGGACCGCGCGTGGCGGTCCGACGGGATCAACTCGCGGCTGACCGCAAGCCAGAGCATGACGAAGGTATCTGCCACCTCGTCGTTCAGCACGTCAGGCGTATGCGCGACCTTGATGCCCCGGGCAGCATAGGCATCGGCGTCGATGGCGTCATAGCCCACGCCATAGGACGACACGACCTCGAGGTTCGGGGTCGCCGCGGCGACATCCTCGGGCACGCCCCAGTGGCCGTTGGTCAGGATCGCGGCATAGTCCGTGCCATTGCGCGACAGGAACCCTGCCCGGTCGTCCTGGTCGAACAGGATGTCGATGTCGAAGTCGCCCGTGAGGGCGTCGCGCATCCGGTCGGTAATACCGCCGATCTGGAGCAGCTTTACCCTAGCCATCGGCCCGAACCTCCTGCCGTTGCGCGCCGAGCTTCTCGATCGACAGATCCATCACGTCGCCCTCCTTGAGGTAGACAGGCTCCGGCTTGATGCCCATGCCCACGCCCGGCGGCGTCCCGGTGGAAATGATGTCGCCCGGTTTCAGGGTCATCATCTGACTCAGATGGCTGATGCACTGGGCTACGGTGAAGATCATCGTCGACGTAGTCCCGGTCTGCATTCGCTTGCCGTTCACGTCGAGATGCATCGACAAGGCTTGCGGGTCGCCAACCTCGTCGCGGGTCACCAGCCACGGACCGGTCGGCCCAAACGTGTCGCAGGATTTTCCCTTGGTCCACTGGCCGGTCAGCTTGGTCTGGAAATGCCGTTCCGACACGTCGTTTATGACGCAGTATCCGGCCACGTAATCAAGCGCTTCCTCTTCCGAGACGTACTTGCAATCCGTGCCGATCACGACGCCCAACTCGACCTCCCAATCGGTGTGGGTCGAGCCGCGGGGCATGTAGACGTCATCGTCCGGGCCGACGATGGCGCTGGTGGCCTTCATGAACAGGATCGGGTGTTCGGGGATCGCGGCGCCGGTCTCGGCGGCATGATCGGAGTAGTTCAGGCCGATGCACATGAACTTGCCGGTCCCGCCGACGCAGGGCCCGAGGCGCGGCTTTCCGTCGACCTTCGGCAAGGCCATCGGGTCGAGTTTGCGCAGGATGTCGAGCGACTTGTCGGACAGCACCTCATGCGCGATGTCGGCCACTTCGCCGGACAGATCGCGCAGGTCCCCATTGTGGTCGATCATACCGGGCTTTTCGGCCCCCGGCGCGCCGAAGCGAACAAGCTTCATGGTGTATCTCCTTGATATCAGTGATTGTCGCGAGGCAGACCTTTGTGCGCCACGTCGAGATAGGCATCCGCGCCGCGCAGGGTCATGCCTTCCGAGAGGGACGTCACGCGGTCACGAAAGATCTCCTGCCAGGGGGTTTGGCTGGCGGGGGTGAAGGGCTGCGGCGGCAAGGCGTGGCGGCGTGACGCCAATTCTTCTTCCGAAACAAGCATATCGGCCGTGCCCTTGCCGAGATCGATGCGCAGGCGGTCTCCGGTCTTCACGAGGGCGAGGCCTCCGCCCGCAGCGGCCTCAGGCGAGGCGTTGAGGATGGACGGCGAACCGGATGTGCCCGATTGCCGACCGTCGCCGATGCATGGCAGGGCATGGATGTGGCGCTTGAGAAGATAGGCAGGGGGCCGCATGTTCACGACCTCCGCCGCGCCGGGATACCCGATGGGCCCTGCACCGCGCATGATGAGAATGCAATGCTCATCGATATCAAGGGCTTCATCATCGATGTTCGCGTTGTAGTCTTCCGGTCCGTCGAACACGACGGCACGGCCCTCGAAGGCCTCGGGGTCGTCGGGGTTCGAAAGGTATCGGTCGCGGAATTCAGCACTGATGACGCTGGTTTTCATGATGGCGCTGTCGAAGAGGTTTCCCTTGAGATTGAGGAAGCCGGCCGCCGCCTTCATCGGCGCATCGACAGGCTTGATGACGTCCGGCAATTCGCTGGCCTTGCCCCCACAATTCTCGCCCATGGTCTTGCCGTTCACCGTCAAGGCATTGGGATGAGGCAATAATCCGGCGGCGATCAACTGCCCGGTGACGGCGGGCACACCGCCTGCATGATAGTAGTCCTCGCCCAGATATTCGCCCGCAGGTTGCAGGTTCGTCAGGAGCGGGATGTGCAGACCGACAGTCTGCCAATCGTCGTTGTCGAGCGGCACGCCCATGTGGCGTGCGATGGCGTTCAGATGGATCGGCGCATTGGTGGATCCGCCGATGGCGGAGTTTATTACGATAGCGTTTTCAAAGGCTTGCCGCGTCATGATGGCGGAGGGTTTCAGATCCTCATGGACCATTTCCACGATGCGCTGTCCGGTGTGATAACTCATGTGGCCGCGCTGCCGGTAAGGCGCTGGAATTGCGGCACTTCCGGGCAGTTGCATGCCCAGTGCCTCGGCCAGCGAATTCATCGTCGTGGCCGTCCCCATGGTATTGCAATAGCCGACCGAAGGCGTTGAACTTGCAACGATATCCATGAATTGCGCGTCGTCGATCTCACCGGCCGCATGCAATTCGCGGGCCTTCCAGACAACGGTGCCGGAGCCGGTGCGTTCGCCCTTGAACCAACCGTTCAGCATGGGTCCGACCGACAGCGCGATTGCGGGGATGTTGACCGTCGCAGCGGCCATCAGAAGGGCGGGCGTGGTCTTGTCGCAGCCGATCATTAAGACAACGCCATCAAGGGGATAGCCGTAAAGCGTTTCGGTCAGGGACAGGTAGGCGAGGTTGCGGTCGAGGCTGGCCGTGGGGCGCTTGCCGGTCTCCTGGATGGGGTGGACGGGCACCTGCATCGGCACGCCGCCCGCCGAGATGATGCCGTCGCGGACGCGCTTTTCAAGCTCCAGATGGTGGCGATTACAAGGACTTAGGTCGCTGCCGGTCTGGGCGATGGCGATGATGGGCTTGTCGCCCTGCAACTCCTCCCGGGTGATGCCATAGTTGAGATAGCGCTCCAGATAGAGGGCCGTCATCTCGCGGTTGTCGGGATTGTTGAACCACTTGCGGGAGCGGAGGTTGGTCATGGGATGTCCGGCCTTTTTCACGGTTTGGGGTAACTCTCGGTCCCCGGATTCACATTCTGTACAAAATCGTCCGGCCTACTGACCGGACCACCCGCCGTCGATGATGTGGGGATGGCCGGTGGTGAAGGCCGACTCGTCGGAGGCGAGGTAGGTGACCAGCGCGGCGATCTCGGTCGCCGTCGCGACGCGGCCCATCGGCTGACGGGACACGAATTGTTCCATCGCCTTTTCCTGGCTGCCAAGCTGCTCTCCGAGGGCCTTGACGCGGTCGTGCCACGAGGGCGACTCGACGGTGCCGGGGCAGATGGCGTTACAGCGGATGCCCTGCTTGATGTAGTCGACCGCAACCGACTTCGTCAGGCCGATCACGGCGGCCTTGGTCGTGCCGTAGATGAACCGGTTGGGCGCGCCGATCACCGAGGAACAGGCCGACGACATGTTGACGATCGAGCCGCCGCCCGCCGCCAGCATGACCGGCAGGGCGGCGCGGATCGTGCGGAACATCGACTTCACGTTCAGGTCGAAGCCGAAGTCCCAATCCGCGTCGGTCGCCGCCTCGACGTTGCCGTGGTGGACGAAGCCCGCGCAGTTGAACAGAACGGTGGGCTGCGCTTTCTGGACCCCGGCATTGACGCTTGCGTCGTTCCGGGCATCGATCATCAGCGTCTCGCAGTCGAGACCCGCCAGCAGGTCGGTGTTCACGTCGGACGCGAAGACTTCGGCGCCCTCGGCGATGAACATTTCGGCGGTGGCGCGTCCGATGCCCTGTCCTGCGGCGGTGACGAGGGCGCGTTTGCCCTTGAGTCGATCTGTCATGGAAGTCTCCCGTTCCGGGTCAGCCCGCTTGTGTTCCGGGCTAGTGGGTTTCTAATGTGAGCGCAAACATGGAGAGCCCGATGACCAAACTCACACTTCTCGGCACCGGCCTGATGGGCGCGCCGATGGCCCGCAACCTGATCGCGGCGGGCCATGAGGTCACCGTCTGGAACCGGAGCCTCGAGAAAGCGCGCGCGGTCGCCGGGGCCAGCGTGGCCGAGACCCCGGAGGCGGCCGTCGCGGGCGCGCCCATCGTGATCTCGATGCTGTCGGACGGCCCGGCGTCGGACGGGGTGCAGGTCGCGGCGATGGACAGGTTCGCCGACGGGGCGATCTGGGTCGAGATGGGTTCGATCAAGCCCGCAGAGGCGCGGGCCCATGCCGAACGGTTCGCGGCACGCGGCATCGGATATGTCGATGCGCCGGTGTCGGGGGGCACGAAGGGTGCCGAAGGCGGCACGCTGGCCATCATGGCCGGGGGCGAGGCCGCGACCTTCGCCGCCGTCGAG
>JBARXR010000332.1:0-6986 GCA_049647445.1 Jannaschia sp.
GACCGGCAGTGCGAGAAGGATCAGGATGAGGGCGAGGCGGATCATTCGACGATATCCCCGGCGAGGAACGCACGGGCCTCTGGGGTCTGGGGGCGTTCGAAGAACATGGCAGCGACACTGTCTTCGAGCAAGCGCCCGTGATGCAGGAACAGGATGCGCGTCGCCATCCGGCGCGCCTGTCCGAGGTCATGGGTGGCGAGGACCTTGGCGCAATCCGTCTCCGACAGCAGCGTTTCGACGGCGCGGGTATGGCGGCCATCGAGATGGGCCGTCGGCTCGTCCAGCAGCACAAGGCGGGGTCGGGCGATCAGCGCACGGGCGAGGGCGAGCAGTTGGCGTTCACCGCCCGACAGGCGGTTGGCGGGCAGATCGGCGCGATGCGCGAGACCGGTGCGGGTCAGCCAGCCGGCCACCGGGGTCAGCGGTTGCGCGGCGCAGCGGAGCGGATAGGCGAGGTTTTCGCGTGTCGTGCGGCGCAACAGGACCGGTTGCTGGAACACGAAGCCGAGCGCGCGGTCGTCGGCGCAGGTCCTTGTGCCTGCGGTCAGCCGGTCGAGGCCGAACAGCGCCCGCAGGAGCGTGGTCTTGCCCGCGCCGTTCGGGCCGAGGATGACGGTCGTGCCCACGCCGATCGTCACGTCCAGCGGCCCGAGGCGACGGTGGACCCCAGCGCTCTCCAGCCTCACCATCGTCCGCGTCTTTCGGTTCGTGCGAGGCCGTGAACCGCGAGGTTCACGCCGAGCGCCAGCGCCAGCAGGATGATCCCGAGGCCGAGGGCGAGGGCGAAGTTGCCGCGCGACGTCTCGAGCGAGATGGCGGTGGTCAGGACGCGGGTGACCTGATCGATGTTGCCGCCGACGATCATGACGGCGCCGACCTCGCCTATGGCGCGCCCGAAACCGGCCAGAATGGCGGTGAGAAGGGCGCGGCGGCCGTCCCAGAGAAGCGTGCGAAGCCGTTGAACCGGCGTCGTGTTCAACGCGATCAGCAGGTCGTGGTATTCGGCCCAAAGCTCGCGCAGCGTCTGGTGCGCGATGGAGGCGATGATCGGCAGTGCGATGATGAGCTGCGCGAGGATCATCGCCCACGGCGTGTAGAGCAGCCCAAGCGCGCCCAGCGGGCCGGAGCGCGACAGGAGGAGGTAGAGCGTCAGGCCGACGACCACCGGCGGCAGGCCCATCAGGGCGTTGAGCGTGGCGATGACGGCGCGGCGGCCCGGAAAGCGGCGCAGGGCCAGCCAAGCGCCCAGCGGCAGGCCGATGGCGGCGGCGATGGTGATGGCGGTCAGGGTGACGAACAGGGAGCGCAGCGCGATGGCATAGAGATCACCGTCGCCGGTGGCCAGCAGCGTCAGGGCCGCGAGGAAGGCGTGACCGAGGTCGTCCATCGGGGGTGGATTTCACGGTCGCACGCCGGGTTCAAGCGGCGGTTTTGGCCGCGTGCGCGCCATAGTAGAGCCCGACGACATGCTCGGCCTCCGCAAAAAAGAGCCAGCGTTGGACCAGAACGCCCGTGAGATGCGACAGGACCGCGACGGCGGCAAGCGCATGGTGCATCGGGAAGATGGTCAGGCCCGCGGGGAGAACGGACAGCAGGATCAAGGCGATGACCCTCAGTTTGAGCGCGTGTTTGCGACCGACCCGATAGACCATCTCATGCGTGAGGTAGTTCTCGCCGGTGTGGGGCTTTTCCCACAGGCTTACGGTGCCCTTGAGACCTGTCGCGCTGTTCATCGTGGTGCCCGCCTCGCCGAACCGCTTGTCGCCGGCCGTCCAATGCCACAGCGTCGCAGCCCCCGCGACGAGCAGCAGGAGACCGGCCAGTCGCACGTTGCCGGACAGGAGCGCGCCGCCTGCGAGGCTGATCGACAGAAACATGACCGGCGTGGCGGGCATCTGGTTCCAGCGCGGAATGGTCTTCAACTGGCCGTAGATCATCGAGGTCGTGAAGACGGTTAGAAGGCTGAGCACGGCGCCGATCAAGCCCAACGGCGTGATCGAGGTGGAAAAGAAAACCTGCGCGGCGGCAAAAAGGCCCATCGTCCCGAGAGCCGCGACGGCGGCCCAGGCTTCGCGCGACAGCCATGACGTGCGCCACTGGCTATAGGATTTGATCGCGTTCTTCTTGTTTCCAAGGTGAAAAACCGCAGACAGCAGGCCGCCCACCGCCAGCGCATAGGCGATCAGGTAGAACACGAAGGCGACCCAGCCGCTTACGTCCGGCAGGCCGACCCCGAGAAAGAACAAGAGGCCGAATCCCGCGCCCGATAGCGATGAGAAGATGATGACGGACGGTGCGGGATGCATCAGAGTTTCTCCAGCGCGCGATCGAGCCAGCCAAGAAACCCCTGCGGCTCCTCGGTGACGGGTGCCAGATAGGGAGCGAGGATATCCTCGTCTCCGCCCATTACGGACGCATGGATCGTGTCCTTTGGCCGGGGCGGAAGATATTGATTTACAGGGCGTGTCTCCTGTTCCGGCATCAGGTCGAAGCCCCCGCGCCCGGCCACGAGGCGCGAGACGTCGGAGGTCGGGTCGCCGAGGTCGCCGAAGTGTCGGGCACCAGCCGGGCAGGTGCGGACACAGGCAGGCTGACGGTCGATTTCGGGCAGGTTTTCATTGTAGATGCGGTCGACGCAGAGGGTGCATTTCTTCATCACGCCGGCGGCCTGATCCATTTCGCGCGCGCCGTAGGGGCAGGCCCAGGCGCACAGGCCGCAGCCCATGCAGGCGTCTTCGTTGACCAGAACGATGCCGTCTTCCTCGCGCTTGTAGCTGGCGCCTGTGGGGCAGACGGTGACGCAGGGCGCGTCTTCGCAGTGCAGGCAGGATTTCGGGAAATGCGTGGTTTGTGCAAGTCCGGAGGCTGGTTGGCTCTGAAAGCTGTGAATTCTGTTGAGAAATGTGCCCGATGCCTCGCCGTACGGATCCTGATCCGAAAGCGGTGCGCCATAGTTCTGGGTGTTCCAGCCCTTGCAGGCGGTGACGCAGGCATGACAGCCGACGCAGGTATCGAGATCGATGACGAGGCCGAGTTTCTTGGCCGTAGCGGCGGGCAGAGCGGTCATCGGAGGACCTCCGTCGGGGTGTTCGTGGCGGTGAATTTCAGGGGTGATCCACGGGTGATCTGCGGGTGATCTGCGTCACCCGTATCGCATCGCACCAAAGCGACGTGTTCGGTATGGTTCTGTGCGTTCATTTCACTTCCCACGCCAGCTTGTCCGGTCCGGTGCCCACGGGGGACGCCTGCCGCCCGGTGTCGGGTTTCGAGCGTCCGTCGGCCGGTGCTGCGACCTTTTCGAGTTTCACCTTCAGGTCGAACCAGGCGGCCTGACCCGTGATCGGGTCGGAATTGCTCCAGCGCATGCCGTCCTGTTTTGGGGGCATCAATTCGTGGATCAGGTGGTTCAGCAGGAAACCTTTGGTCGTCTCGGGCGCGGTGTCGTGTAGGGCCCACGCGCCCCGGCGCTTGCCGATGGCGTTCCACGTCCAGACCGTGTTTTCGTTGAGCGCCGGCATATGGGCGACGGGCACGGTGATTTCGCCGTGGGGAGAGGTGACGCGGGCCCAGTCGTTTTCCTCGAACCCGTGCGCGTGCCAGAGTTTGGTGGGCACATAGAGCGGGTTCTGGCCATGGATCTGGCGCAGCCAGGCGTTCTGGGTGCCCCAGGAGTGATACATCGCCATCGGGCGTTGGGTCAGGGCGGTGACGGTGAACTCGCCGCTGTCATTGTGGCCCTCGTTCGAGTCCCACCAGATCGGCAGCGGGTCCATCGTGGCCTTGATCCGCGCGCGCAGGTGATCGGGTGGCTGGCGGTCGCCGTGCCCCTCGGCGGCCAGTTGGAAGCGGCGCAGCGGCTCGCACCAGAGGGTGAAGAGATAGGGGGATTCCTTGTCGAAGAGGCCGATCTTGACGGCCCATTCCTGATAGGCCTTGTTCCACGGCTTGTAGAATTGCGCCTCGTCCGGAATGTGGGCGACGGCAAAGCCGCCGTTGTCGATATAAGCCTGCATCTGGTTCGGGTTCGGGGCACCGCGACCCGTCTCGTCGCCGTTGCCACGGAAGCCCATCAGCGGGCCGACGCCGGGGCGGCGTTCGTGGCGGACGATGTAGTCGGCGTAATCCCTGAACTTCTGCGTCCCGTCGTCCTTGACGAAGCCGGGCAGGCCGAGGCGCGCGCCAAGGTCGATCAGGGCGGATTGGAAGCCCTTGACGTTGCGGTCAGGCTGCACCACCGGCCAGCGGATGGCGTCGGCTGCCGCCTCGGCCTCGCAGATCGGGCGGTCGAGAAGCGAGATGCAGTCGTGGCGTTCGAGGTAGGTCGTGTCGGGCAGGATCAGGTCGGCGTAGGCCACCATCTCGGACGAATAGGCGTCGGAATAGATGATGTGCGGGATGACATAGTCGCCGTTATCGTCCTTGTCGGACAGCATCTTCATGGTTCCCGACGTGTTCATCGACGAGTTCCACGCCATGTTCGCCATGTAGAGGAACAGCGTGTCGATCCTGTAGGGATCGCCCGCATGGGCGTTGGAAATGACCATGTGCATCATGCCGTGGGCCGACATGGGATTTTCCCAGGTGAAGGCCTTGTCGATGCGGGCGGGGCTGCCGTCTTCCTTAAGGGCCAGATCGGCGGGGCCGTGGACGAAGCCCAGATGCGGGCCGTCGAGCGGCGCGCCGGGCGTGACCTTGCAGTGCGGTTTCGGGTGCGCCGTCGCGGGCTTCGGGTAGGGCGGTTTGAAGCGGAAGCCGCCGGGGGTTTCGACACTGCCGATGATGATTTGCAGCATGTGCAGCGCGCGGGCCGTCTGGAAGCCGTTGGCATGGGCCGAGATGCCGCGCATGGCGTGGAAGCTGACGGGGCGGCCGGTCATCGTCTTGTGGACCCGGCCCCGGAAGTCGGTCCATTCGCGGTCCAGCGTGATGGCCTCGTCGAAGGCGACGCGGGCGATCTCGCTGGCCAGCGCGCGGATGCGCGGGGCAGGGATGCCGGTGCGCTCGGCCACGGCCTCGGGGGCGTATCGGGGGTCGAGATATTTGTCCGCCCTGTGCTGGAAGACGGTCTTGTGGCGGATGCCGTCCCGCTCCCACACGCCGGCGAGGTCCGGGTGCACATCTTCGGCGTCATAGCAGCGGGCGCGCTTCTGTTTGCGGTCCCAGACCAGTTTATGGCCGTCATCGTCCAGCAAGGCGAGGCCGTGGGTCGGCGACGCCGGGTCCGCGTCGATCAGGACGGGCGCGTCGGTGAAGTCGCGCAGGTATTCGAGGTCGATCTTGCCCGCCTTCATCAGGCAATGGACGATGGACAGGATCAGCAGGCCATCGGTGCCCGGCGTGATCCCGAACCAGTCGTCGGCCACCGCGTTATAGCCCGACCGGATCGGGTTGACGCCCACGACCTTTGCACCGCGCGTCTTGATCTTGCCGATCCCCATCTTGATGGGGTTGCTGTCGTGGTCCTCGGCCACACCGAACAGGATGAAGAGCTTGGTGCGGTCCCAGTCGGGCTGGCCGAATTCCCAGAACGCGCCGCCCATGGTGTAGATGCCGCCCGCCGCCATGTTGACCGAGCAGAAGCCGCCGTGGGCCGCGTAGTTCGGGGTGCCGAAGGCCTGTGCCCACCAGCTTGTGAAGCTCTGCGACTGGTCGCGGCCGGTGAAGAACGCGAGCTTTTCCGGGTTCGTCTCCCGGATCGGGCGCAGCCAGCCTTCGGCGATGGCATAGGCTTCGTCCCAGGAGATTTCCTCGAACTTGCCCTCGCCGCGCTCGCCCACGCGTTTCATCGGGGCGCGCAGGCGGGACGGCGCGTTGTGCTGCATGATGCCCGCGCTGCCCTTGGCGCAGAGCACGCCCTTGTTCACCGGATGATCGCGGTTGCCCTCGATGTAGGCGACCTTGCCGCCTTTCATGTGCACGTCGATACCGCACCGGCAGGCGCACATGTAGCAGGTGGTCTTGCGGATCTCGTCGGAGACCTTGGGCGACAGGTTCAGCTTGGGCTGGGTCATGGCTGGTGTCCGGTCTGTTGTTGGTACGCGTCGACCTGGGCGGAGGTGACGGCGATCATGTCGAGGATATCCTCGGCGGTGCAACCGCGCGACAGGTCGTTGGCGGGTTTGGCGAGGCCCTGCAGGACTGGACCGATGGCGGTGCACCCACCGATGCGTTGCGCGATCTTGTAGCCGATGTTGCCCGCGTCGAGGTCGGGGAAGATCAGCACGTTGGCCTGTCCCGCGACCGCGCTGCCGGGGGCCTTGGACGCCCCGACGGCGGCATCGAAGGCGGCATCGAACTGAAGCTCTCCGTCGATGGCGAAGGTGGCGGTTTCCCGGGCGATGGCCAGCGCTTCGATCACCTTGTTGGCGCGAAGGTGGTGGGCGCTGCCCTTGGTCGAAAAGCTCAGGAGGGCGACGTTCGGGACTTCGCCGAGAAGGGCCGCGCAGGAGGCGGCGGCCTGGTGCGCGATGGCGGCGAGGTCTGCGGGATCCGGGTCGATGACAAGGCCGCAGTCGGAGAATATGAGGCCCGCGCCGGGGCGGGTCGGATGGGTTTCGGGCAGCACCATCAGAAAGAAGCAGCTGACGAGCGGTGCACCGGGGGCGGTGCCGATCATCTGGAGCGCCGCGCGGACCGTCTCGGAGGTGGTCGCGACCGCCCCGCCGATGGTGCCGTCGGCGGCCCCCGCGCGGACCATCAGGGCGGCGTGGGTCAGCGGGTCGACGATCGCTTCGGCGGCCTGTTCCGCCGTCGGATGACGTTTTGCGCGGGCCTCGAGATAGGCGGCCTGCAGGGCACCCGCATGCGGGCTTTTCGCCGGATCGATCAGCGCGACGCCGTCCGGCAGAGTGGTCCCTTCCGGCGCCAGAAGGGTGATGCGGGCCAGACCCTCGGCCACGGCGCGCCCGGCGGCTGCCTGCACGCGCGGATCTTTGCCTTCGGGCAGCACGACATGGTGACGGGACCGCCTCGCGCGGTCCCGCAGG
>JBARXR010000333.1:0-14926 GCA_049647445.1 Jannaschia sp.
ACGAAGAACAAGACAACAGCCACGGCAACCGCGATGCCGATCAGGAAAACGAATCCCAAGGCCAGCACCTGAACGATCCGGCCGGTCAATTCCATGAAGAACATATCGCGTCCGCTCCGCTATTCGCCACGACACCGTGGCCGTCTCACGGACCCTCCGCAACTGCCATCGGCCTTTGCGGAGTTCTTTCGGGACCAAATGTGAATGGCCCGCCAACCGGCGGGCCATCAAAGCTTGGGAAACCGCCCTCAGTGCACCACGGCATCATGCGGCGGCACACGCCCTGCCGAAGCGATCCGGTCACCGATGACCAGACCCTCCTCCGCCGCGTGGACGGGGATGACCGTGTCATCCGGGATATCTCCCGCAAGCAGCATCTCAGAGAGCGGGTTCTCAAGCGCCCGCTGGATCACCCGCTTCAGAGGTCGTGCCCCGAAAACCGGGTCATAACCCTCGGTCGCAAGCCAGGCCCGCGCCCCGTCGTCGAGGTTCAGCGTGATCTTGCGCCCGACCAGACGCTTGGCGAGACGCGCCATCTGGATATCGACGATACCGGCCATGTCCTGCCGGGCAAGGCGATCGAAGATGATAGTCTCATCCAGACGGTTCAGGAACTCGGGCCTGAAGTGCGCGCGCACGGCATCCATGACATCGCGCTTGGCCTGCGCGGGATCCGCTCCGTCCGGCATCCGGCTCAAGGCCTGCGCACCGAGGTTCGAGGTCAGAACGATCAGCGTCTGCTTGAAATCCACTCGGCGGCCCTGACCGTCCGTCAGCACACCGTCATCGAGTACCTGAAGCAGAATGTTGAACACGTCCGGGTGTGCCTTCTCGACTTCGTCGAACAGCACAACCTGGTAAGGCCTGCGCCGAACCGCCTCGGTCAGGACACCTCCTTCGTCATATCCGACATACCCCGGCGGCGCGCCGATCAGCCGACTGACAGCGTGCTTTTCCATGAACTCGCTCATGTCGATCCGCACCATTGCGCCATCGTCGTCAAACAGGAATTCGGCCAGCGCCTTGGTCAATTCGGTCTTCCCCACACCGGTCGGTCCGAGGAAGAGGAAAGACCCAAGCGGCCGCCCTTCGTCGTTCAGACCGGCGCGCGCACGACGGACCGCATTGGCGACCGCCGTGACAGCCTGCCTTTGGCCGACGACCCTGCGTCCCAATTCATCTTCCATCCGAAGCAGCTTGTCGCGCTCGCCTTCCAGCATCCGGGCCACGGGAATGCCCGTCCACCGCTCGACCACGCTTGCGATCTGCTCCGGGCGCACGGCTTCTTCGACCATCATGTCGCCGTCTCGACTTTCGGCATCGGCCAGTTGCCGTTCCAACTCGGGGATACGTCCGTATTGCAATTCACCAGCCTTGGCGAAATTGCCGTCGCGTTTGGCCTGGTCCAGCTCGATCCGCGCATGATCCAGACGCTCCTTGATGTCGCGGGCGCTTTCCAGCTTGTCACGCTCGGACTGCCAGGCGGCGGTCATCTCCGTCGACTTCTGTTGCAACTCGCCCAACTCCCGCTCCAGCTTCTCCAGCCGGTCGCGGGACGCGGCATCGTCCTCCATGCGCAAGGCTTCCACCTCGATCTGCTTTTGCAGGATGTCGCGGTCCAGCGCGTCCAGCTCCTCGGGCTTGCTGTCCACCTCCATACGCAGACGGCTCGCGGCCTCGTCCACAAGGTCGATCGCCTTGTCGGGCAGGAACCGGTCGGTGATGTAGCGGTTAGACAGCGTCGCCGCCGCCACCAGCGCCGAGTCGGAGATCCGAACCCCGTGGTGCAACTCGTACTTCTCCTTGATGCCGCGCAGGATGCTGATCGTGTCCTCGACCGTCGGCTCCTCGACCATCAGCGGCTGGAACCGGCGCGCTAGGGCCGCGTCCTTCTCGACGTATTTGCGGTATTCATCCAGCGTGGTCGCGCCGATGCAGTGCAACTCACCCCGCGCCAGCGCAGGTTTGATGAGGTTGGCCGCGTCCATCGCACCATCGGATTTGCCCGCGCCGACCAGCGTATGCATCTCGTCGATGAACAGGATCACCTCGCCCGCTGCCGCCGTCACCTCGGACAGCACGGCCTTCAGACGCTCCTCGAACTCACCGCGATATTTCGCGCCCGCGATCAGAGCCCCCATGTCCAGCGACATCAGCCGCTTGTTGCGCAGGGACTCGGGCACGTCGCCGTTTACGATGCGCAGGGCCAGACCCTCCGCGATAGCGGTCTTGCCGGTGCCGGGCTCACCGATCAGGACGGGGTTGTTCTTGGTGCGGCGCGACAGGACCTGCATCGTGCGGCGAATTTCCTCGTCGCGCCCGATGATCGGGTCGATCTTGCCCTCGCGCGCGGCCTCGGTCAGGTCGCGGGCATATTTGCCTAGCGCCTCGTAGGTATCCTCGGCACTGGCCGAATCCGCCGTCCGGCCCTTGCGGACCTCGTTGATCGCGGCGTTGAGCGCCTGCGCATTCACCGCGCCCGCATCCAGCGCATCCTTGGCCTTGGACTTCACCATGGCGAGGGCCATCAGCACCCGCTCGACCGGCACGACGGAGTCGCCTGCCTTCTTGGCGATGGTCTGTGCCTCGTCGAGCACCTTGGTCAGGTCGCGCGACAGATAGACCTGCCCCGCATCGCCGCTGACCTTCGGCAGCTTGGTCACGGCAAGATCCACGGCCCGCCGCACCCGATCCGGTGCGCCACCGGCGGCCACGATCAGGTTTGCCGCCATACCCTGTTCATCGTCCATGATCGCCTTGAGCAGATGCTCGGGCACCAATTGCTGGTGCCCTTCGCGCGTCGCAATCGTCTGGGCGGCCTGGATGAAGCCGCGCGCCCGGTCGGTAAACGTGTCGAGGTTCATGCCCCATCTCCTTGCAAAAGCACCCGACCTCGGACCCGCCCACATAGGCGGCACGGGTCCCCTGCGGTCCTCGCATCTTCAAATGGGGCGACTGTTGCCGATCTGCAACCCCTACCCCAGACAAGAAAGCGGGCGCCCGGATCGCTCCGGACGCCGGCTTGGGGTCGAAAGGTCGGGCCCTAACCGTAGACGCTTTCCTTCCCGAAATGCTTGGTCAACATATAATAGATGACTGCACGATACTTGTTGCGCTCGCCCTTGCCATATTTCTCGATCACAGCCGAAATCGCCTCATTCAGCTTCGGTCCGTCCGAAAGGCCGAGCTTCTTGATCAGGAAGTTGTTCTTGACCGTCTCCAACTCCTTGGGCTGGCTTGCGGCAACCGTCTCGCTGTCGGCATTGTATATCGACGGCCCGCAACCGATGGTCACCTTGCGCAGCAGGTCCATGTCCGGCGTTTCGCCGATCTTGGTGCGAATATCTCCGGCGTACTTCTCGATCAGCTCGTCACGTTTGCTCATGTCGGTCCCTCTCCTTGGCTGGTCACGGACGTTTTCCGTCTCGGTGCCCAGTTTTGGCACGGGATCGCCAGAATGGAAGCTAAAGTTATCGACAGGTGCGCCAGCCACCCGATTGCAGGTGCAGATGATCGGCATGCGCGGCATTGAAGTCGGGCCCAAGGGTCGCCGTGAACCAATCGCATCCGCCGTCCCGCAAGGCTCTCCAGAACGCCGCGACGGCTCCGTCGCCCTTCCAGTTTCCGAGGAGCGTGATATCGCGCCCGTCCGCCAGAGTTACGCCCCGAATGTCGATGGCGCGCGCCGTCGCATGGGTGCTCGGGCGGGTGCCGCCACGAATGGCCCTGCAGTTGTAACTGCCCTGATGGGACAGACCGACCACATCCGCGCCAAGGGCTCCCGCTGCCGCACGCACCGTGAACCGCTCCCAGACGGCCAGCCTCAGGGCGGTTTCGCAGGCCGTCTGCACGGCAGGCAAGGACGTCCCGCCGACACCGCTCAGCGATACCCGCGTCTCGATCCCGCACCCATCGTCGGCCACCAGCGGCTCCATTGCCTCGAAGGCCGCGCCCGTCTCGAGCGCCGCGCGACAGCTTTCGCCTGACACCAGCGCCCGGCGCAACTTGAAGCCGATCAACGGGCTTTCAGGATGCCCAAGATCGAGCGGAAGGGTCGGATTCAGTTCGGGCGGCAGCGGGGAGTCCGGCGCGCGCAGCAACCAAAAGCCGCCCGCGACCAGCGTCCCCACGACGGCCAACCGCGCCACCACGCGCAAGGTTTTCCTCATCGCAGATCTCTCCCTAGCCGAGCGCTCCAACACAAAGGGCCCCGCGCCTGGCGGGGCCCCGTATCTCGTCAGACACCATCATCAGTAGCGATAGTGTTCCGGCTTGAAAGGTCCGTCCTGCGGCACGCCGATGTAGTCGGCCTGCTCCTTGTTGAGCTTCGACAGCTTCACGCCGATCCTGTCGAGATGCAGCCGAGCGACCTTCTCGTCCAGATGCTTGGGCAGGATGTAGACACCGGGCTGGTATTCCTCGCCCTTCTGCCAAAGCTCCATCTGCGCCAGCACCTGGTTGGTGAACGAAGCGGACATCACGAACGACGGATGACCCGTCGCGTTTCCAAGGTTCAGAAGGCGGCCCTCGGACAGCAGGATCAGACGATTGCCCGAAGGCATCTCGATCATGTCCACCTGTTCCTTGATGTTGGTCCACTTGTGGTTCTTCAGGCTTGCCACCTGGATTTCGTTATCGAAGTGACCGATGTTTCCGACGATCGCCATGTCCTTCATCTCGCGCATGTGCTCGATGCGGATGACGTCCTTGTTGCCGGTCGTCGTGATGAAGATGTCCGCCGTCGCGAGCGCATCTTCGAGCAGGACAACCTCGAAGCCATCCATGGCGGCTTGCAATGCGCAGATCGGATCGACTTCCGTGACCTTTACGCGGGCACCGGCACCCGCGAGCGACGCGGCGGAGCCCTTGCCGACATCGCCATAGCCCATGACCACGGCTACCTTGCCCGCCATCATCGTGTCCGTCGCGCGGCGGATGCCGTCGACCAGCGATTCCTTGCAGCCGTACTTGTTGTCGAACTTCGACTTGGTGACGCTGTCGTTCACATTGATCGCCGGGAACGGCAGCAAGCCTTTCTTGTGAAGATCGTACAATCGATGCACGCCGGTTGTCGTCTCTTCCGACACACCCCGGATCTGGTCGCGGACCTTGGTGAACCAGCCGGGGCTCGCGGCCATGCGCTTGGCGATCTGCTTCTTGATGACTTCCTCTTCTTCGGACGTCGGCACCGAGATGATCTCCTCGCCCGCTTCGGCTCGCGCGCCGAGCAACACGTAAAGTGTCGCATCGCCACCATCATCAAGGATCATGTTCGGGCCGTCCTCGAACAGGAACGACTTGTCGAGGTAATCCCAGTGATCCTCCAGCGACTGGCCCTTGATCGCGAAGACCGGCGTCCCGCCGGCCGCGATCGCGGCCGCGGCGTGATCTTGGGTCGAGAATATATTGCACGAGGCCCAGCGGACGTCGGCGCCCAGATCCACCAGCGTTTCGATCAATACGGCCGTCTGGATCGTCATGTGCAGCGATCCGACAATGCGTGCGCCCTTCAGGGGCTTGGCCGCACCGAACTCGCTGCGGCAGGCCATGAGGCCCGGCATTTCCGTCTCGGCGATGTCGAGTTCCTTGCGGCCATAGTCCGCAAGCTTGATGTCTTTGACGATATAATCGGGCATGTTCGATCCTTCGACGAAATGTGCGCAGCGTGCGTTCGGCGCGCGCCTAGCACCTTCGCCCCCGCGCCTCAATGGCGCGTCAGGTCGCGGGCCCGGTATCGATCAGGAGGGGACACCCTGCACCACATGCCGCGCCAGTTGCGGCTGCCAGTCGGTTCCGGCCGCCATCACGCAAGAGATGCCGTCCGACCGGGTCATCAGGATCGTCCATGTGCCGTCCTCCGGAGAGGTCCAGACCTCGATCACGGCGGAGTTTCCTTGCAGCCCGCCGCCCGAAAAATTCTCACCGTAGGATTTGTTCAGGCGCGACACGACGACATCGCGCGGCGCGCAACTCTGCATCTGGGCGAGAGTGGTCGTCGGGAAGGATGATGTCAGGGACACTGCCGCGGCTGCGGCAAGGGGTAAGCGAACCATCTGGGACCTCCAGAAGTTGGGCGCCGGAGACGCCGGGTTTCGTCCTCCCTCTCGATCGAGCATAACACAACCAAGACCGATCCGGTTCCCGCCGGCGCATCGAAAACCTGAGGTGTTGCAATGCGGACTCGTCGTGCGTGGCAAAGAATGCTTTCGGGCCGCAGGCTGGACCTGCTCGACCCGACCCCGATGGATATCGAGATCGAGGACATCGCCCATGGCCTCGCCTTTGTCGCGCGCTGGAACGGCCAGACATCGGGCGATTGGCCCTATTCCGTGGCGGAACACTCGCTTCTCGTCGTCGACATCTTCACGCGGATGGGGTCGTCCACCCCGGCGGCCCGACTTTCCGCGCTGCTGCATGATGCGCCCGAATACGTCATCGGAGACATGATCTCGCCGGTCAAGGCGGCGGTCGGACCGGACTACGGCGCGCTGGACGCACGGCTTCAGGCGGCAATCAACATCAGGTTCGGGCTGCCTGCGGTCACGCCGCCGCGCCTCAAGCAGCGGATAAAGAAAGCCGACAGAATTTCCGCCTGGCTTGAAGCCGTGCAGATCGCAGGTTTCACGCGGTCGGAGGCGGACCGGTTCTTCGGCGCACCAGACATTGATCTTCTGGCCGATCTGTCGATCACGCTGCGCCCGCCCGCCGAAGTCCGGACCGCCTTCCTCGCGCAACACGCGGCCCTTATGCGGGCCTGCGATCAGGTCTGAGCCCTGCAGATGTGATGCAGGCGGAATGTCCGGCCCTCGTAGGCTTCGGATTATTGTCAGGCCTCGCGGTCCTGCACTAAGGATGGGTCATGAAAGCTGTGCACATCCGCAAGGCCCAGCCCTTCGACGCGGGGGCCATGGCGGACGTCCTGAACGCGATCATCGCGCAGGGCGGGACAACCGCGTTGACCCAACCGGTCACGGGAGACGTGCTGCGCGAGTGGATGGCCACTGGCGACATCTGGCATGCGGCCGAGGTCGAGGGCGAAATCCTTGGTTTCCAGTGGGTCGGACCCCATGCCGACTTGCCATCGGACGCTTGTGACATCGCGACCTTCGTGGCTCTGGGCAAGCATGGGCTTGGCGTCGGCAGCAAGTTGTTCGAAGCGACCCGGAAGGCCGCGAAAAGCGCCGGATACAGGTGGATCAATGCGACCATCAGGGCCGACAACGCCGGAGGCCTCGCTTACTACCGCTCCCGCGGGTTCGAGACCTGGGCGGAACGCGGAGAGCGGGTCGCCAAACGTTTTAACCTCTGACGGATCAGCAGGGACCGATGTACGCCATCCGGCCGAACGTTTCGCGCCGTCGAACACTGCGGTACCGTAATGACCGTCCTCGCTTGAACGGCCCCGGCCCCGCTCAGGCGATGCCGCACAGGATGGACCGTCGATGGCGGTGCATCCAAACGCGCCCTCTGCGCGTATGTAAGATGACTTTCGAAAGGACAATTGATGCAGATCGCCGTTCTCTACGCCACTTCAGCACTTTTTTTTCTAGTTGTGGACGCCATCATGCTCACCCTCGTGATGAAACCGCTGTTCGAGCGTCACATCGGTGACATGCTCCGCTCCCCCATCGATCTTGCCCCGGCCGCCATATTTTACCTTTTCTACGTCGCAGGTCTTTTATGGCTGGTTTCCCTGCCAGCGTTGCGGGACGGCTCGATCGCCCAAGCGGGACTGAACGGCGCGATCCTAGGGGCAATTGCCTATGGAACCTATGAGTTTACATCGAAGTCGATCATGAAGAATTGGGACTGGACGATGGTCATAGCCGACACGACCTGGGGCGCGGTCCTGACCGGGGCCACCGCAGCCTTTGGTGTCTGGATCGTCCGTACCGTCATGACAACCTAGCCGCAGGACCGCCCGGCCCGCGCACCTTTCATTTGCCAGCCGACGAACCTCTGGTCGGCGAACACGATGACAAGTCCGTCGTCGGCAGCATATCCGCTCAGGCCAGAACCCTCGCAGCGTATCGGCACCGGCATGCGCCCATCGATGCGCCCGATACTTTCCAGGACACCGGACGCATCCCGTCCGAACCCGATTTCCAGCCCGCCCGACCCCTCGATATCCAGCCCGCCAATCGCGGGAACGATGTCGAATCCGGTATTGGCAGGCGATCCCGCCTGCGACCCGGCAGGCGGGTCCACCGCAGCGCACCCGACAAGCAAGACGACAAGGATCAGAGGGGCAAAAAGTCTTGGGCGAAAGCACTGCATGGCAAGCACGTAACTACACCGGGAATCGACGGGGCGCCAACACACCACGACCCTTGCCTGCGGTCTGGGGTGAACCTTAGCGCGGGCTGCGTTTCGCCAGGATGCGCTGCAGTGTCCGGCGGTGCATGTTCAGCCGTCGTGCCGTCTCGGAGACGTTTCGGTCGCACAGTTCGTACACGCGTTGGATATGCTCCCACCGGACCCGGTCGGCTGACATGGGATTCTCCGGCGGAGGCGGCAGGTCATCACCCCGGCACAAAAGGGCATTGGTGATGTCGTTCGCATCGGCCGGTTTCGACAGGTAGTCCGTCGCGCCGATCTTGACCGCGGCAACCGCCGTTGCGATCGCGCCGTAGCCGGTCAGCACTACGATCCGGCTGTCGGGACGCTTTTCCCGCAGGCGCTCCACCACGTCGAGGCCGTTGCCGTCCTCAAGACGCAGATCCACGACGGCATACGCCGATGGCCGAGCGGATGCTTTGGCCATGCCTTCGGCCACAGAGCCGGCCGCTTCGACCTCGAAGCCGCGCTTGGCCATCGCTCGCTCCAGCCGTCGCAGGAACGGCTCGTCGTCATCGACCAGAAGAAGGGTCTTGTCCGGACCGATGTCCGCCAACGTTTCGGCCATGTTGTTCGCCTCCCGGCACTTGTATCGTGAGCAGTATGGGGCTTTGGTTCCCCGATCAAACGTATTTAGGTCATATGTCCGACACGGCGAGCCAATCCCTTCTGCCGCCCGAAATCCGGGGCCCGCGCGTGCGCCTCAACACGCTCGTAAACCTGCGGTGGCTGGCGATCATGGGTCAGACGGCCACGGTCGTCTTTGTCAGTATCTTCCTGTCCCTCAGTATCGAACTGGGCCTCTGTCTTCTCGTCATAGGCACGGCGGTCGTCGCCAACCTGGTAGCGATGACCATCTATCCGCCAAGCCACCGCCTAAGGGAGCGGGAAGCCTTCGGGTTTCTGCTGTTCGACCTTCTGCAACTGACGCTGCTGCTGTTTCTGACAGGGGGGCTCAATAACCCTTTTGCGCTTCTTTTCCTTGCGCCGGTGACGATTTCGGCAACCTCGCTGTCGCTTCGGTCCACTCTGATCCTCGCGACCGGCGCGCTTGCGATGATCTCGCTTCTGGGGGGATACCACATTCCTCTCGTCGCCCTCGACGGGACGGTGCTCACACTGCCGCCGCTGCACCTGCTGGGCTTTTGGGCGGCGATCACGATCGGAACGCTGTTCGTGAGCGGTTTTGCCTTCCGCCTGACGCAGGAAACGGAGGCCATGTCCAAGGCGTTGCTGGCCACCCAGACGGCGCTGGCCCGCGAGCAGAAGCTGCACGATCTCGGTGGCGTCGTCGCTGCGGCTGCGCATGAGTTGGGCACCCCGCTAGCGACCATCAAGCTGGTGTCGAGCGAACTGGCCGAGGAACTGGTCGACCAGCCCCATCTGCGCGAGGACGCGGAGTTGATCCGCAGCCAGGCCGATCGCTGTCGCGATATTCTTCGGTCCATGGGTCGCGCGGGAAAGACCGACCGCCAGCTGCGCAGCACCCATGTCGAGACCCTGGTGCGCGAAGCGGGGGAACCACATTCCGAGCGTGGTATCACGATCCACTACGATTTCGACGGGATCGTCGGGACCGACCGGACCGGTCCGAAGATCCGACGGCTGCCCGAGATCATTCATGGCCTGCGAAACATGATCCAGAACGCGGTCGATTTCGCGAAAGCCGAGGTCTGGGTGGACGTCCGTTGGTCCGACGATGAGTTGGTGATCCGCGTGATCGATGACGGCGCGGGCTATCCACCGGAGGTCATCAGCCGCCTCGGCGACCCGTTCCTGCGAAGCCGGCGAAATCGACCGGACTATGAAGGGATGGGTCTGGGCCTTTTCATTGCCAAAACGCTTCTGGAAAGGACCGGCGGTCAAATGTCTTTCGCCAACGGCACGCCGCCCGGCCGCAGACGGACCTCGGCCCGGGGCGGGGCGATCGCGGAGGTAGCCTGGCCCCTGAAGGCAATTCTCGCGAACGCGCGCGAGGCCTTGGGCCAGAACGAACCCATTGGTTGATGGAGGGAATTAACACTGCATTAACCTTCCGCAAGGCATGATCCGCAAGCATTGGACCTGGGATTGCCTTTGACATGTCTTCATTTGATCTGACCCTGCTTTCGGCACTTGGCGGCCTCATCGCCGGTGTCGTTGCACTGATGCTGGTTCTCTGGCTCGTACCGGCATCGCGCGGTTCCCGTCGCTCCGCCGTCCCTGAAACGCTCGCAGAGCCGCGCAGTTTCGTCTTTCGCAACGGCTATCTGGTCGAACACTCGGGGAATGCTTCGTTCCTGATTTCCGAACCTGTCGACAACCTGAAAGCCTGGACCGAGTTGCGCGATTCGCTGGCTGAGATGGTGGACGGTATCGACCGGGCGTTCGCCGATCTGCGCGACAGCGGCAAGACGTTCCGCATCGAAGGTGCCTTTGGCCAGGACCTGATCCACGTCATGGGCATGCGGCAGGGCGAAGACTTGCGGATCACGGTCGCATCCCTCGCCACGAAACAGACCTCGATGCGGGTCGATATCGCCAGCCTCAACAGCCTTCAGGCCGATGTCGACCTGCTCACGGAAAGCAGCGACTCGACCCCGACCGTCTCCTGGGCCGCCGATACGGCCGGGCGGATCGTCTGGTCGAACGCTGCCTACCAGGACCTCGCCACCCGCTGCATCGGCCCTGACGCCACCCGAGGTTGGCCGATTGCGGCGCTGTTCCCGGATCAGGGCAATGCGCCGCCCCCGAAGTCGCGCAGGCAGATCACGGATACGGCCGAGCAAACGCACTGGTACGAAATCTGGGCGATGCCGGTCAACGAACGGGGGGTGCGGCACATGCATGCGCTGTCCCTCGATCCGGTCATCGCCGCCGAGGACAACTTGCGGACCTTTATCCAGACGCTGACGAAGACCTTCGCCTATTTGCCGACCGGTCTCGCCATCTTCGACCGCGACCGCCGGCTTGCGATGTTCAACCCCGCGTTGATGGACATGACCGGCCTTGACGGCGCATGGATGTCACGCCGCCCGAAGCTCGAGGACTTCTTCGATGCCTTGCGCGACCACCGCAAGCTTCCGGAGCCGCGGGATTACAAGGCCTGGCGTGACGGCCTGAGCGACCTGAGCCGGGTAGATGAACGGGGCATCTATCGCGAGACCTGGACGCTGCCCAACGGCCAGACCTATTGTGTGACCGGACGACCGCAGGCCGACGGGGCGGTGGCGCTGATGCTCGAAGATGTGTCGGCGGATGTGTCGGCAAGTCGGGCGCACAGGGACGAGCGCGATGCGCTGCTCGGCGCGCTCGAGGTGCCGGAGGAGGCCGTTCTCGTCTTCGCACCGGACGGCAAGCGACTCGCGGCGAATGCGTCGGCGGTGTCGCTTCTTTGCGCAGAGGGTTCGGGATCGGTCCCCGAAACACTGGAAGCCTGTCTCTCCGACTGGCGGAATATCTTCCTGCCCAGCCCGGTCTGGGGCGATCTGCACAGCTTCGCCAAGGCCGGGAAGGGGACGCTGGAGGGCGCGGAATGGACAGAAACCCTCATCGCTCAAAATGGAACGGAAGTGCTGTTTCGAATCGTGCCCGGCAAGGGCGGCAGCATGACGCTGATCTTTGCGCCACGGCCCTCCGAACGGATCACGGAGCCCGTGCCCGTCCGGGAGGTCGCAGAGCCTGTCGCCTGATGCTGGCCCTTGCATGCCCCAGTCGCGGCTGTCTTATGTGGCCCCATGGCGTCGTCGACACTTCCCTACAGGCTCGGCCTTCGCAGTGAGGCTGACACCGTCCGTCTTGCCGCATGCCTCGCGGAGGTCGTCGCAACAGGGGATACACTTCTGCTGGACGGCACCGTCGGGGCTGGAAAATCCGCCTTCGCCAGGGCCCTGATCCGCGCGACCCTGGCGCGGGATGGACTGCCCGATGAGGATGTCCCGTCTCCCACGTTCACCTTGGTCCAGACTTACCCGACGCAACGCCACGACATATGGCATGCCGACCTCTACCGCGTGACCGAAGCCGGAGAGGTTCTTGAACTGGGCCTTGCCGACGCCATGCCGACGGCCGTGTGCCTTGTGGAATGGCCGGACAGGTTGGGACGCGACCGTCCTTCCCGCGCGGCCACCCTTCGGTTCGAGATCACCGGTGAGACGACACGCGACCTGTCGATTTTCGGCGGCGAACTGGCCGGGCGCCTCGCTGCCGCAGCGGCGGACTGTCCGATGACGGAAACCGTGTGATGATGGACCGCGCAGCCGCGATCGAGGCCTTTCTGGCCAGAAGCGGTTGGCAAGGTGTCCGGCGTGATCCGCTGGTCGGCGATGCCTCTCTGCGGCGCTATGAACGGCTGAACGGAGGCCCGCGCCCTGCCCTGCTAATGGACGCGCCGCCCGCATCCGGTGAGGACGTGGCTCCCTTCCTGCGCGTCGCGGACATCCTGCGCGCGCGCGGGCTGTCGGTCCCCGAAATTTTTGCCGTCGACGTCGACGCGGGCCTTCTGATCCTCGAAGACTTCGGCACGGCACTTTATGCCAAGGTGGCGCAAACGGCCCCCGGGCAAGAGGTCACCCTCTATCGGGCGGCTGGTGAAACCCTTGCATCGATGCACCGCAGCCCGCCGCCTGAGGATATGCCCCGATATCTTCCGTTGATGGCGAACCTCGCCGCTTTGTCCCTTGACTGGTACGCGCCCGAACACCGCGGGCACCGGCCGGACCTGGTGGCCGCGATGGCGACGGCCCTGAATGACCCGGCCCTTGCTCAGCCGACACTTGTCCACCGCGATTTCCATGCCGACAACCTGATCTGGCTTCCAGATCGTGCCGGCGCGGCGCGGGTCGGGCTCCTGGATTTTCAGGATGCGATGCTGGGCCCTCCGGACTATGATCTGGCATCACTGATCGATGACCCCCGTCGCACCGTGACCGATGCCGCGCGCCAGGCCGCGACCGATGCCTATATCGCCGCAAGCGGGCGCCCACAGGCTGAGGTCGCGACGGGACTCGCCATTTGTTCGACGCAAAGGTGCCTGCGCATTCTGGGGGTCTTCGCGCGCCTCTGCCTGCGCGATGGCAAGGTCCACTATCCCTCCTTCATTCCCCGCACCTGGGACGCGTTGCTGCGCAATCTGGCGCATCCTGCGCTGGCTGACCTGCGCGTGGTGATCCTCAACACAATGCCCGCACCGACCGAAATCCGTCTCGACGCCATTCGTTCGCAAGCGGGGGCCTTTCGCGGGCAGGACCACGCGTGATTGCCTCGATGGTCTTTGCGGCGGGACGCGGAACACGGATGCGCCCGCTTACCGACAGCCGCCCGAAGGCCATGGTCGAGGTGGCGGGACGCACACTGATCGATCATGCGCTTGAGCAGGTTGCAGGCCCGGGTCCGAAGGTGGTGAACGCCCATCATTTCGCCGACCTGCTGGTGTCGCATCTGGCCGGACGGCACGATCTGCAAGTGGTTGTCGAGGATACCCTGTTGGAGACCGGGGGCGGTTTGCTGGCCGCGTTGTCCCTGTTGGGCGATGGCCCGGTCCTGACCATGAATGCCGACGCCGTCTGGACCGGCCCGCGTGCCCGAGACACGCTTTTGGCCACCTGGGATCCGGACACGATGGACGGGCTTCTGCTGCTTGTGCCGCAGGCACGGGCTACGGGCGCCGCTGGCGGCAGTTTCGCGATGGACGATGACGGTCGTCTGGGACGCGACGCCGAGGGCCTGATCTATACCGGCGCGGGGGTCGTGAAGACGGAACATCTGGCGCGGGTCGGTGCGGGTCGCGCGCTGTTTTCCCTGCGTGACCTGTGGTTCGACCGGCTGGAGGCAGGACGCCTGTTCGGCGTCATCCATCCCGGTCGCTGGGCTGATGTCGGCACACCCGAGGGGGTGAAACTGGCCGAAGCCATGTTGGCGGATGCGACATGACAGGGATCGCGGGTCTCTATCACGAACCGCTCGGCGTCGATTTTTCGCGCGCAGTCGTCGCGGGACTGCGATCGCGACTGGACGATCCCGGCCCGGAGGCCCTGTCCCGCGTCACGATCCTCGCGAACACCAACCGCATGGCCGCGCGCCTGCGCGCCGCCTTCGCCGAAGGCGGTGCGACACTGTTGCCCCGGATCGGTCTGGTCTCGCAAATCCAGACTTTGTTGCCACCGGGTGCCCTGCCGCCCGTGACCGCAAGTGCGCTGTCGCTGCGCCTGCGTCTCACGGAACTGGTGCGGCACCTTCTGCTGTCCCAGCCGGACCTATCGCCGCCGTCCGCCGCCTTCGACCTCGCCGGGACACTGGTGACCCTGCTGTCGGAAATGCAGGAAGAGGCGATGGTCCCCGGGGCCCTCGACCGGATCGACCCGCGTAACCTGTCCAGACATTGGCAGCGATCCTTGCAGTTTCTGCAGATCGTGACCGACTTCATCGACGCTACGCCGGACGTAACCGGGACCGCGCTCCAAGCCCTCGCTCTCGACGCTTTGAAGGACTATTGGATCAGCGAACCACCGCCCGGCCCGGTGATCGTCGTAGGCTCGACCGCGTCGCGGGCGCAAACGCGGGTCCTGATCGACCGGGTCCTGTCCTTGCCACAGGGCGCGGTGATCCTGCC
>JBARXR010000334.1:0-5132 GCA_049647445.1 Jannaschia sp.
TCGCCGCCCCGCCCGCAAAGCTGAGCTGGATGTTGGCGTCGTCGATGGTCTGGCCCAACGTCGGGAAGGTATCGGTGAACGTCACCGTGCCCAGATCGACGAATTCGGACGCGTCCAGCGTGACGAACCCGTTGTTGAGGATCGTGGTCGCCTCGATGCCGGAAAAATCCGTGCCGGTGAGGTTCGAAGATTGCACCTCCAGCAGGTCCGTCCCGGTGCCGCCATCTACGGTCCCGTTCACCATCGTGACGCTGCTCAGCCGGATTGTGTCATCGCCGGCATCGCCGCGCACGGTGGACCCGGCGCCCTGCACGCTGCCGACGGAAATATCGTCGTTGTCGGCACCGCCGCTGATCTCGACGGCGACATAGGCGCCGCTGTCGAAGCGGCCCGTCGATTGCGTGATCGTATCGTCGCCCGCGCCGCCAGCCAGCAGCCCGGACAAGCCGGAGCCGACGACGCTGTCGTCGCCCGCGCCGCCAAGCAGTGTCGAGACGCCGGAGCTTGCGCGCAGCGTGTCGTTGCCTGCGCCGCCATCGACGTCGTTCGTGCCGCTGCTTGCCTCGATGGAATCGTCGCCCGCCGTGCCCGTTATCGTCTCGTCCGCTTGGGCCCCGACATAGGAGAACAGCGAATTCACCGTGCCGCGCACGATCCCCGAAAAGTCTCCGACAACCTGCTGGCCAGCGACCTGGCCCAGCTGCGAAAACTCGATCCGCAGATCATCCCCGATAGGGCCGATCCCCGTCGTACCCAGCGTCGTCAGGCCGACGACGCCGGTATAGTCCAGCCGCAGCCTGCCATCGATAAAGGTATTGCCGGGGGTGTAGCCTTCGGTGAAGCCGAGCGTTCCGAGATTGCCAAGCTGGTCCGCCTCGATCGTGTTGAGGTTGACACCACTCAGGGTGGTCGTCTCGATCCCCTGGATCACGACATCGCGGAGGTCCACGGAGTTGAGCCGCAACTCATCCAGACCGCCCAAGCCATCGATCAGGCCCGACCCGCTGCCCGCCAGAACGAAGTTGATGGAGATCAGGTCGATGACGTCATCGGTCGCTGTGGTCGGGTTCGACGTCGCGCCGCTTATCTGGGTAATGCCGCCAATGATCTCACGGTCGTCACGGGTAAGGTTTGCCATCAACGGGCTCCACAAAATGACACAAAAGAATCGTCCAATATGGCGGTATATTCGGTCACATTTTAATCAAAAAAAAGCCAGATTCTTGCAGGCAGGTTGTTTTCATGCCTGCCAGAGGCACCGCGCTCGGCGTGGTTTATCGACAGTCCAGCATTCTGATGTCGATTGTTTTTAAAACAGAAACAATGATTTGAAATGTCGGCGTTCAGACACGGCGTCATGGGCATGGCGGCCTCTGCCGACGCTGTCGGATCGCTGCGCGGTGTGGCGTTTTTCTGGGCTGACCTACGAGAGGATCGGCGCCCAAGGCCTTCGGCGCCGGTAACCTCAGGGGCGGCGCCGTCTTCGTCTGCCCAGGGTGGCGGGCTGATGGTCGTCGCGGTCTGTGACGACCGGGGCAAGCAAGGTCGCGTGGGCCATCCCGTGGACGGGCAAGGTCAAAGAAACGGCGAATATCGTCCTCGTTCGAGCCCCGTGACGCCACGCGGTGTCTGCTGTCGGCACCCTGAAGAAGGCGATGCTACCGAAGTGCCTTGCGGCATCATAGCCGCGTCACGTGCCGCTCCGGGCGCCGTTGCGTGGGACTGCCCTGATGGGCGCTGACGGGTCGCAACTCTGAGTTCCGGAAATCGGGGGCATATCTGTGTGGACAGGTGGTGATGGGAACTGATGTGGACCGGCGCGGGTTCGCGGTCGGTGCAGATTTCTGGTGCCGCTGAAGGGACTCGAACCCCCGACCCCATCATTACGAATGACGTGCTCTACCAGCTGAGCTACAGCGGCACCGTGGCGCGGTCTCTAACAGGGGTCCGGGGCCACTTCCAGCCCCGAAATACCATCAGTTTCGGCTTGCCGCACTGGGCGGTTGGTCCGTGACATCGCCGTTGCCAGGTGCCTCGCCAAGGGGGATGACAACGGGTTCCGTCACGTCCCGCGTGGTGCCGACGACGTCCGGGTCGACGGCGGAGCCCGGGCGGCGCTCCGGGTCGGTCACGGCCGGCGGCGTGTCCGCGATCGCGGCCGGTGCCCCGACGAGCAAGGGCAGCATGTCGGACGGCAAGGCCGTCGTGGTGCCGGGACCCGTCACCGGATCGACCCACGACAAGGCGTCGAACGTCTCGCAGGACCCACAGACCGGAACCCAGCTCGCATGGGCGGTGCCGCAGTTCTTGCACAGCCATTGCGGGCCGCGCGACGCACCGAGCGCCTTGGCGAGCCAACCGCGAACGACGGCTTCGGACCCGCCTTCGCCGCGTTCGATCGCCGCCATCAGCGAGAGGGCACGGGCCGAGGGATGGGTCTCATAGAGTTTTCCCAACGCGCGCCGGGCCGCCGGGAAATCCTCGGCCGCCAGCTGGAGCTCGGTTTCCAGCATCTTCGTTTCGGGCGCGTTCGGCACGATCTTCAGGAGGGCCTGAAAGCGGCGCATCCGGGCTTCGGGCGTCTCGCCGGGTTCGATGTCCGCGAAGACGGCGGCCAGATCGGGATGCTGCGTGGTCTGCCACGCCGCCTTGATCACCTTGGCCGCGCGGCGCTTCTCACCGGATTCGATATGCAGGCGCGCGGCAAGAACCGCTGCGGGCACAAGCTCTGGCGACAGGCGGTTGGCTTCCAGCGCCTCTGCGCGGGCCTTTTCGGTACTGCCCGCCGCAAGCTGCGCGCGGGCGTCGGCAAGGCTCAGGACCGCTTCGCGGCGCTTGTAGACATCCTTGGGGAGTGCCCCGGATTTCAGTTTGGCGGACAGGACGCGACGTGCTCCGTCCCAGTTTTCATCCCGCGCCTGAAGGCGCAGCAGGGTATCCTGCGTCTCCACATGGCGGGGTTTCAATGCAAAGGCCTTTTCCGCAAGTTTCATAGCGGTCGCGGTATCCCCTTCGGCCAGCTTCTGCTGCATCAGCCCGCGCACACCGACGAAGCGCGTCTTGTCATGCTGGACAAGTGCCTTCCACGCCTCGGTGGCGCGCGGCTTGTCCCCGACGGCCTCCGCAGCCTGCGCCACCAGAAGCGTCGTGACCTCGGGCTTCTGGAGGTATTTCTCGGCTTTCTGGGCCTTGTTTGCGGCCTCGCGCGCCTCTCCCGATGCCAGGGCCAGCATCGAGTCGCTGAGCGCCTCATAGCCCTTGCGCTCCCGGTTTCGGTCGAAGTAGCGCCCGATTGCCGTGTCATCGCCGTTGATGAAGTGCAGCGTGGCGACAAGCAGGCCGGCCAGCTTGAACACCACATAGAGCACCAGCATCAGAACCAGCACGCCGATCAGCACCAGAAGCGGAGACAGGATGTATTCCTCGCCCGCGAAACGAACGATCACTTCGCCCGACAACGCGAGGATCGATTGCACCCCGAACGCCAGACCGACAACCAGCGCAACGAACAGGAGGATCTTGAAAAGCGACCACAGCATGTTGGATCCTCACTCAGTCTCTGGATATTCTTGGAGGGCGGACCGGGCGGCCACCCTCGCTTCGGCACGCGCAAGCCAATCGGCAAGAACGGTCCGGGCCTCGTCGGGCAGAAGCGCCGCCTCGTTCAAGGCGGCCTCCACGTCCCCGGCGCGCACCGCGGCTTCCATCCGGCTGAGCACGGCATCCGCGTCGGTCCCCTCCCGAGGCTCGAGCGAGCGGGCCCCCGTCTGGCGGCGCAGGAATGCCGTTACCGGATTGCCATCCACGGGTTCGACCCTGCGGGCCTCGGCCAGCGCCTCGCGCGCCAGAGGGGCGAATTCCGTTGCCAGTTCGCTGGGCGTGGCGACGCCCGTCCCGGCCATTGCCGTCAGGGCCTCGGGCACATCTCCGCCCAGAACGTCCAGCGGTTCGTCGAACGGCAGACCGGAGTCCATCGCGAGAACGAGTTGGTTGCGCGCGGCTTCGCGGGCCAGATCTTCGGCCGTGTTTTCGACGACGATGGTTTCCTGCTCCAGCGTGGCAAGCCTCGTTTCAAACGCCGCCAGCCGGTCCGTCAGTCCTGCGTCGGGCACGGGCAGTCCATCCACCTGCGCCTGCAAGGCTGCCAGATCGGCCCTCAGCGCATCGGTCGCTTCCGTATCCGCCGCAACCTCTGTCGACGCCTCCGCGGTGCCATCCGCGGGCGTGGCGGGGGGCAAGGCCTGTTCGAGCGCATCGATCCGCGTCGACAATTCCGCCTGCGCCGCAGCGAGGTTCGAGACATCGACCGTGTCGTCCGATGTGGCGTCCATGGCGGCCAGCCGCGCCTCGAGGTCGTCGACACGCGACATGTCCACCGCTGCCGGAGCCGTGGGAGGCGCAACGAAAGTCGCGGCTGCGAACCCGATCGCGCCCGCGAGCAAACCGCCCAGCACCAGCGGCAGGAACCCCGGACCCCGCTTTTCGATCACCTGGGGCATCGTGCGCGCTACGGGGGCCATGGAGGCCTTGAAGGGATATCTGTCGGGTGTCTCTTTCGTCGCCCCGGCAGCGGTGCCGTGGTTTTCCAGCGCTTCGGTATCTTTGGTCCGGCCACCTTCAGCGTCGGCGGTCGGTGCATCGGACACAGTCCCCACGTCCGGAGAGACGTCCGCGTCCCCGGTCGGCGCATCTTCCTCGACGGTTTCGGCTTCCGGCACTTTCGGCTCCGGCAAGGTCGCGCCGCCGGATGCATCGACTTCGATGACGTCGTCGGCGCCGGGTGCGGTCGTATCGTCGCCGGTGACGTCGGTCGATGGAATGCTGTCCGCCCCGACGTCGTCGGGCTTGGGTTCGGTCACTTCGGTGCTGTTCTTCTTGCGGGCCAACGCATTCCCTCCGAGTCGGACCATCCGGGGAAGGTTCCGGACAGCCTTGTAACACCTAGTGCGATCCTGCCGCCCCCTCAACCGCCGATCCGCGCAGCATTTCAACGATTGCCCGGAACATTGCCACCCCATCGGGCGTATCGACGACGCGCGATGGCATCGGCAGAGCCTCGGCCACCGCCACACTCAGGGCGACCGGGCGCAGGTTCGACAGAAGATCCATCGGGCAGGCCCGCACCAGAAGCG
>JBARXR010000335.1:0-1628 GCA_049647445.1 Jannaschia sp.
CCGAGCCCCTTGACACCGCCCGTCGCGAAGCGGCCCCTTGCCCCGACAATCTGCAGATTTCCGAAGGGGCCATCATGTTTGAACCGACCCGCTGTCTTCGACTGTTCAACGACGAAGCCGGTGACAGCCATTTCGAGGAGATCCAATATGGCATGTCGTCGATCCAGTATGCCCCGCCCGCGCCCCCGCTGGTCCTGTCGGACCCCATCGCGGCGGACCGGCTGTCGTGGTTCCGCTTTCCGGAAGGCTGGCATGACGCGGCGCATCCCTCTCCGCGTCGACAGGTGTTCATCCTGCTCGAAGGGGTGGTCGAAGTCTGGACGAGCTGCGGGGAGGTCAGAAGGCTTGCCGTCGGAGACCGCCTCCTGATGGAGGACACCTTCGGCACGGGCCATGGGGCCAGACCCGTGGACGGACCGGCGTTCGGCGTGATGATAGCCCTGGCGTGACCGCCGCGAATGTCGCGAACGTCGCGCGTCCCGAGGGCAGTCGACGAGATGCCACGTGACAACCCAACGGCTGGGCGGGTAGGTGTCGAGCCATGACGAAAGTTCCAAAAGCGACGACCGACGATGCCCTGATCCAGGAGTTCCTGAAGAAGGGCGGCGAGGTGAAGGTCGGCAAGACCAAGCCGCCGAAGCCGGAGCTGGGCCTGAGCAAGAACGTCTGGGGCGCGAAGCTGACGAAGGAAGAGAAGGCCGCGCGGGACCGTAAGGGCAAGACCGGCGGCTGAGTGCCGCGCGGGGGGCGTCAGGGTTGCGCAGGCCCCGCCCCTTGAATGACTGCCTCTTTCGGTGCGCGCAAGATGACAGTCAGGACGGCTGCGGGAACCGGCGTGTCGACTGTCGCGCGTGGCGCTGGATAAGCCCCCGGATCGAGTTCGACCGCGGAGTCCAGAGGCCGCGGTCGATGGCCTCCTGCAACCGGTCGGCAATCTCGGCCAGCGCGGGGGCGTTGGCGTCTGCGATGAAGTCGCGGGTGTCCTCGTCTTCCAGCACGGCCTGGGCCACGAGGTCGAAGTGGTGGTCGCGCACCGCGCCCGTCGTGGCGGCGAAGGCGAAGAGGTAATCCACCGTGGCGGCGATTTCGAACGCGCCCTTGTAGCCGTGGCGTTTCACCCCCGCGATCCACTTGGGGTTCACCACGCGGGAGCGGACGACGCGGCCGATCTCTTCCTCCAGCGTGCGGATGACGGGGCGTTCGGGGCGGGAGTGGTCGTTGTGGTAGACGGGGCGCGCGCGCCCCTGCAGCATCTCGACCGCTGCCGCCGCCCCGCCTTCGAACTGGTAGTAGTCGTCGGAGTCGAGGAGGTCGTGTTCGCGGTTGTCCTGGTTCTGGACGATGGCCTCGACCTGCCCAAGGCGCTGTCGCAACCCGTCGTGATCCGGTTCGCCCTCGCCCGAGCCGTAGGCATATCCGCCCCAGTCGACATAAGCGCGCCCGAGGTCCGACGCATCGGCCCAGAGCTTTTCGTCGATCATGGTCTGGAGGCCCGCGCCGTAGGCACCGGGTTTGGAGCCATAGACGCGCGAGGCGCTTTCGCCCGCGCGGAAGCGGGCAGCGGCGGGATTGTCGGACGCCGGTTCATCAAGGGCTTGCACTGCGCGCGCTGCGGCATCGACCAGCGC
>JBARXR010000336.1:0-4525 GCA_049647445.1 Jannaschia sp.
GAAAAACGACCCAGGCAACGATCAGGAAGTTTATCACCGCCATGATGAACTTCCCGATTGCGAAGACCGCGACGCCCGCCTCGGTCGCCGCATCGATCGACGCGTAATTGGTATCGGAGTCGAAATCGAGTTCATAGAACCAGCCGGAAAAGTCTATGCCCCCGGTGAACAGCGCAATGATCGGGCTGATGATGTCGCCGACCAGCGACGTCACGATCGCCGTGAACGCGGCACCGATTATGATACCGACAGCCATGTCCATGACATTGCCCTTGGCAATGAAATCCTTGAATTCGTTTATCATATCATCCCCATTGTCCCAGTGTCCGTCGGACCCGCGTTTCTCGCGGTGCCCCCCGCACAGGACCGTGTCAGAATGCGCACGAATGTCACCCGTTTTATTTCCTGCCAGAACGCCTAGTCTCAAGGCCCGTGACCTGAAAAAGGAAGATACGATGTCCGACTTGAGCGCGTTTCCGATCACTCACCGGTGGACACCCAAAGACCCCACGCTTCTGCAGTTGTTCAGTTTTCCGACGCCGAATGGCGTGAAAGTCTCGATCGCGCTCGAGGAAATGGGTTTGCCGTACGAGGCACATCGGGTCACGTTGTCCGATGCCGACGTGAAGTCCGATGCCTTCCTGTCCCTGAACCCGAACAACAAGATCCCGGCGATCATCGATCCCGACGGGCCGGGCGGCGCCCCGGTCGGGTTGTTCGAGAGCGGTGCGATCCTGCTGTATCTGGGGGAAAAGACCGGAAAACTGATCGGGTCGGATGCGGCGGCAAAGGCGCGGATCACCCAGTGGCTCATGTTCCAGATGGGCGGCTTGGGTCCGATGCTGGGTCAGTTGGGCTTCTTCGTCAAATTCGCTGGCAGCGAGTGGGAAGACAAGCGACCGCGCGACCGATACGCCGCCGAGGCGCGGCGCCTGCTTGGCGTTCTGTCATCCCAGTTGGCCGACCGCGACTGGATTGCGGGCGACTATTCGATTGCGGATATTGCCATCGCCCCGTGGCTGAACGCCCTGACGTTTTATGGCGCAAGAGATATCGTCGGCTGGGACGATCATCCCAGTCTTGCTGCGTATCTGGAGCGTTTCATGGCACGGGACGCCGTCGCCAAAGGCATGAACATCCCCCCGCGCGAGGGTTGACCCTGCGTAAGCCACAAGAGCGATCAGCAGGAACGCGATACCTGCGACCATCGAAAGGATTTCGAGACGTTCAGTCATGAAGGCGTCATATCGCGCATTCGTTTACCGACCCCTAACGCCCGGACTTTCTTCGGGCGTGAGGGGGCCGATCTGTCCGGACGGATTCCCGCGACAGTCATGGACGACGCGCCGGTGCGTGCCTGCTGACGGTGCCGACCGAAAGCCGACCTCTCCATCATGACCAAAGGGAACGCAAAAGGCCCCCGCCTTTTCAAGTGCGGGGGCCTTCGAGGACGATCAGGCGATCATTCTGCGTCGACAGCCTGCTCTTCGCCCGTTTCCTGATTGACCATCTTCATGGCCAGGCGAACCTTGCCGCGGTCGTCGAAGCCCAGCAGCTTGACCCACACGTCCTGCCCTTCCTTGAGGACATCGGACGGATGGTTCAGGCGCTTGTTCTCGATCTGGCTGACGTGAACCAGACCATCGCGCTTGCCGAAGAAGTTCACGAAGGCTCCGAAGTCGACGATCTTCACGACCTTGCCCTTGTAGACCTTGCCCTCCTCCGGCTCCGCCACGATCGAATAGATCATGTCGTAGGCCTTTTGGATGGCTTCGGCATTTGCCGACGCGATCTTGATGATGCCGTCGTCGTTGATGTCGACCTTGGCGCCCGACATCTCGACGATCTCGCGGATGACCTTGCCGCCGGAGCCAATGACTTCACGGATCTTGTCGGTCGGGATCTGCATCGTCTCGATCCGGGGGGCGTGGGCCGAGAATTCCGACCGGCCTGCGGTCAGGGCCTTGGCCATCTCACCCAGAATATGGACACGACCGGCCTTGGCCTGCGCCAACGCCTTTTCCATGATCGCGGGCGTGATGCCGGCAATCTTGATGTCCATCTGCAGCGAGGTGATCCCCTCTTCGGTGCCCGCAACCTTGAAGTCCATGTCGCCGAGGTGATCCTCGTCGCCAAGAATATCGGTCAGGACCGCGAATTCACCGTCGTCTTCCAGGACCAGACCCATGGCAACGCCGGCGACGGGTGCCTTGAGCGGCACACCCGCATCCATCATCGACAGCGATCCGCCGCAAACGGTGGCCATCGACGAGGAGCCGTTCGACTCCGTTATCTCTGACACGAGGCGAATGGTATACGGGAAGTCCGTCGCCGTCGGCAGAACCGCCTGCAACGCCCGCCAAGCCAGCTTGCCGTGGCCGATTTCGCGGCGACCCGGCGGGCCGAAGCGACCGACCTCGCCGACGGAATAGGGCGGGAAGTTGTAGTGCAGCAGGAAGTTGGATTTGAAGTTGCCGTGCAGCGCGTCGATGAACTGCTCATCGTCGCCGGTGCCGAGCGTGGTCACCACAAGGCCCTGGGTCTCGCCACGGGTGAACAGCGCGGAGCCATGGGTGCGTGGCAACAGTCCGACCTCGGACACGATAGGCCGCACGGTGTCGAGGGCACGTCCGTCGATCCGCTTGCCGTTCTTGACGACATCGCCGCGCAGCACGGCCGACTCCAGCTTTTTCAGCGCGGTGCCCAGGTTCTCATCCGCGCGCTGCTCATCGGTCAGGGCAGCCTTGATGGCGTCCTTCGTGGCCGAAACGGCGTGGGTGCGTTCCTGCTTGTCGGTGATCGCGTAAGCGGCCCGCATCTGGTCTTCACCGGCAGCCTTTACCGCGGCCAGCAAGTCCGAATAATCAGGGGCCTCGAAGTTGAACGGCTCCTTGGCTGCGTCCTCGGCCAGGGCAACGATCAGGTCGATGACCGGCTGCATCTGGTCGTGGCCGAACTTGACCGCGCCCAGCATCTCGGCTTCCGACAGCTCATAGGCCTCGGATTCCACCATCATGACGGCGTCCTTGGTCCCTGCGACGACCAGGTCGAGGCGCTGCTCGGGGTCGCTCCGCAGGTTCTGCATGTCGTCCACGGACGGGTTCAGGATATAGTCGCCATCCATGAACCCGACGCGCGCCCCGGCGATCGGTCCCATGAAAGGGGCGCCCGAGATCGTCAGTGCGGCGGACGCGGCGATCATCGCGACGATGTCCGGATCGTTTTCCAGATCGTGCGACAGAACGGTGCAGATCACGAGCACTTCGTTCTTGAAGCCGTCGACGAACAGCGGGCGGATCGGACGGTCGATCAGGCGCGAGGTCAGCGTCTCTTTCTCGGTCGGCCGCGCTTCGCGCTTGAAGAACCCACCGGGGATCTTGCCGGCCGCGTAATACTTTTCGTTATAGTGAACCGTGAGCGGGAAAAAATCCTGTCCCGGCTTCTGGGCTTTGGCGAAGGTGACGGCGGCCATCACGGAGGTCTCGCCATAGGTGGCGATGACGCATCCGTCGGCCTGACGCGCTATCTTGCCGGTCTCGAGGGTGAGGGTGTCGTGGCCCCACTCCATCTCTTTCTTAACGATGTTGAACATTTCGTATCCTGTCTGACGCCCTCTGGCCCCTGCCAGTGCGTCGTTGAATGGCGGCCCCATTGCCGCCGACCCCTTTCATCATGCCATGCGCCGGGGTCGAGGCGTCACGTCTCAGATGTGCCCCCTTACCCTGTCCGGATGCGATTGGAAAGCGCCCGTTGCGCGCGGAAAAACGACACGTTTCGCGCCGGGTCCGGTGCCGGTGTGCAGACGGGACGGCCATCGCGCATGGGGCATGGACGCGGCCTGAGCGGACGATACCGGCAAGCCGACCTCGACCCTGCGGGGTCGCAGCGGTTGAAGTCCATGCGGGGGATTCACCTGCGAGAACGGTCCATCAACGCAAGCCGCCGCGGGGGCATCCGTCGCGGCATGAAAAAGGCCGCACCAGGGGTGCGGCCGTTGTCGGTCAAAACGGGGCGCGACGCTTCAGCGACGAATGCCCAGACGCTTGATCAGGTCCTGATAGCGCTCTTCGTTCTTGGCACGGGTATAGTCGAGCAATTTGCGGCGCTGTGCGACCATCATCAGAAGGCCACGACGCGAGTGGTTGTCCTTCTTGTGGGTCTTGAAATGCTCGGTCAGGGTCGCGATCCGCGATGTCAGGATGGCAACCTGGATCTCGGGCGATCCGGTATCGCCTTCCTTGGTCGCGAATTCCTTGATGAGACGGTTCTTTTCTTCAACGGTAATCGACATCGGGGTCTCCTGTCGGTTTGAGGAATGGCGCAGGCCGGGATGTCGTCCAGCAAGGCCCATGGAGTGAGCGCGTCCACTAGCGCAGCGGACCGGCTTTGGAAAGGGGGCCCGTATCCTTGCTCGGAAAAGGGCGGAACGGGCTGCCGTGCTCCTGGCGTTTGCGATCCATTAACCAATTTACCGGGTGCTTAACGCTTTCGAAGGGGACGTCGTGCTATCCGATTCGCCAAGAGA
>JBARXR010000337.1:0-20421 GCA_049647445.1 Jannaschia sp.
CGGTCAGGCCGCGTCCAGCTGGCGCGACAGGATGGTGGCGAATTCGTCGGCGAAGGCTTCGTAGTTGCCGCTGATGCGATCCGCATCACGGTTCAACTTGTTATAGAAGATGACTGCCGGGATCGCCGCCACAAGGCCGATACCCGTAGCCAGCAGGGCCTCGGCGATGCCGGGAGCCACAACCGCGAGGTTTGTGTTCTGACTTATAGCAATTTGCTCGAACGCGTGCTTGATGCCCCATACGGTTCCAAACAGGCCCACGAAGGGCGCGGTCGAACCGGTCGTGGCGAGGAATGTCAGGCCACTGGTGAGGCGGTCGCGCTCCTTGGCGATGGCCACGTCCATGGTGCGATCGATCCGCGCCTGCGTACCGGCGATCAGCCCGCCGTCGCCCCGGTGACTGCGGTTCCATTCGGTCATGGCAGCCACGAAAATGCGTTCGGACGCGGACTTCGGTTTGTCGCCGATCTGGTCGTAGAGCTCGTCCAGCGGTTCACCGGACCAGAAGGCCCGGTCAAAAGCTGCCGCGCGCGAGCGAGACAGGCGAAATTGCAGGACTTTCTGCACGTATATTGCCCAGACCCAGATGGATGCGGCAAAGAGGGAGATCATCACCACCTTGACCGTGAAGGTCGCCCGCCAAAATAAGGCCCAGATCGAAAAGTCGATCTCACTGGCTGCAGCCAGCACTTCGGTTTCCATGTGGACTGCCCGTCCTTCGTTGATCGGATCGTTATCGATCGCGCTATTGCGCAGGACGTTAGCAGATGGAAACCACCTTGGCGAGATACTGTCACGTCTCGGCGAAATGTCGCGATGACGCGGGACGGTGCCGTCCAGAACACTCCGAACCGGCGCGTGTCTTGCCGAAGATCAATCGCCGGGCCGGTTCCTTGTTTCGGACCAAGGGGGCACCCGGGACCAGCCGCAAGCCCGCTTGAGAACGCCGACCTGTCGAGACAGACCGCGGACGTCGAAGCGCAACTCCGTTGAAAACCCTTCGATATCCGCAAAACGCAGGTGCAACGCGTCCGCCGCCTCGAGGGCTTCTATCAACGTCCGCGCCGCGCGATACTCAAAGTGACCGAACCCGTCCCCGATGGCCGTCGGCGTCATGCGTACCTGGTCCGACGGTCCGGAACCGAAACGCAGATCGACAGCCCAACCGTCCGACCCGAGTGTCGGGGTCGCGCAATCGTGAACGACGTAGGCGGCCGTCTGGTCGTCGAGGCAACGCAGGATCAGCGAGGCCCTGACCTGTCGCCCACAGGTCGTGACGCCCTCGCTCGGCACGGACAGGAATACATCCGTCGTCCCGCTGAAAGCCGATACGTCTTCGCGCAGAACCCATCCGTCCGGCTCTGTCGTGGCCGATACGAGTTCAACGTTTCGAGGGGCCTCGACAGAGGCGACCGCGGCGCGGCGAATACCGCATCGCAAGGTTTCGACGCTGGGGTCACCCGTCGGACAATTCGCCAGCAGATGAAGCCGATCCCAGCACGACAGCCGGTCTGTCGCCCGAGGGACGAGGGCACAATCCGGCCCGTATTCTGCAGCCTGGATCAGACACGCGCCCTGACGTCCTGCCGGCAGATCACCGCAGCGGTCCGACGCGCGGGCCGGGACCGCAGGGCAAAGGGCAAGAGCCCCGATCAGGCAGCAGACAAGTCGCAACATCGCACGGTATCCCGTCAATCCAGGCGCAATATGGCGGGCCGTCTCTTAAGATCGGGTGAACGGGGTGCCATCCTGCGGAAGCAGGCCGCGAACCGACGCGGGCAGACGCTTCGGGCGACCTGCCATGTCGAGGCAGGCGATCACGACAATTGCCCGGAAAAGCAGGCGCTCGTCCCGAACCACCGTCTGCTCCAGAACAAACCGGGCAGGTGTTCCGCGGGTCACCCGCGTCCGGATCTCCAGAAGGTCGTCATACCGCGCCGGCAGGAGGTAATCCGCCTCGATCCGCGTGACCGCGAACACCAGACCTTCGGTTCGCATCAAAGCCTGATCGATTCGCGCCGCCCGAACCATTTCCGAGCGCGCGCGTTCGATGAACTTGAGATAATTGGCATGGTACACAAGCCCCGACAGGTCGGTATCCTCATAGTAGACCCGGACCGACCAGCGGTGCAGGCCCGTCATTGCACCCGTCCGACGCGTGCCGCAAGCCGGAGGGCATGGCTCGGGTCGCTGGCCATCGACGGCAGGACCGGATCGTATGCCGCGCGCATCAGGTCGGCGATATCGGGCCGCAATATCGCGCGCCCCTCCAGCATCGCCAGTGGCGAGGCGTCGGTGAAGGCGCGATCGGACCAGAGCAGCATCGCCTGCACCATCTGCTGCAAAGACAACGTGTCGGCGGTGACCTTTTGCAATTCGGCATCCATCCGAATGAAGGCGAAACAGGCCTTGATCGACCCGTCCGGATCGAAGCGGAAAATCCGGTACTGGTTGGCTTCGGCCGTTTCCAGGCGCTCGACGAGGGGGCCGAGATCGGGGATCAGGCGGTCGAGGTTCGGGGTGTCCGTCAGTTCGGTCCAGCTTCGCACGAAGAAGACCATCAGGTTCGCCCCAAGCTCCGGATCGGTTTCGGCCATCTTGTGTCCGGTCAGCACGCAGAGCGCCTCGACTGCGGCCTTCAGGACGGCGACGGTCTCGTCGGTGACACCGAACACGACCGGCACGATCGGCCGGCCCCATCTGGAAAACAGGAATTCGCCGTCCGTGCGGGTGAAAAGCGCGGCGATCGCGTCTGGCGTTAGCGGTGTCATGGGGCCTTGGGTGCCACGGTGCGTTCGGCGCGTCCAGATGGAGGCGATGTCGCACCGCACGTCTGGACGGCACGGTGCGCGGCGGCTAGGCGGAGCCGACCGAAGGAGGCGCGCATGTCCGACGACACTATCACCCCAGCAAGCTGGACCGCCCTGACCACGCTGCCCGGCAAGGCGCCTGCCGAAGCCTTGGGTGAGGCACTGGAGACTGAGTTGGAACCCGATGGCGTGGGCGTTTTCGAGATGGAGGATGGATCCGGTCTTTGGGAGGTGGGTGTCTATTTTTCCGAGGCCCCCGACGAAACGGCCCTCGATCTGCTGGCGGCGGCCTTCGGCGCGAAACCTTTCGCCGTCTCCGAAATCCCGCCCACCGACTGGGTCGCCCATGTCCGGCGGGAATTGCAGCCGGTCGAGGCGGGACGCTTCTTCGTTTACGGCAGCCACGACGCCGACCGCGTGCCGCCGGATCGCGTGGCGCTGCTGATCGAGGCGGCCATGGCGTTCGGCACCGGACATCACGGCACGACCCAAGGGTGCCTTCTGGCGTTCGAGACGCTGATCGAGGACGGCTTCGTTCCGGGTCGCGTCGCCGATATCGGCGCGGGGACGGCGGTGCTCGCGATGGCGGCAGCGCGTGTCTTCCCGGATGCGCACGTCATCGCCTCCGATATCGACGAGGTCGCGGTTGAGGTTGCGCTGGCGAACCTGCGCGTCAACGGCATGGAGGGCGCGGTCGACTGCGTCGATGCGGCCGGTTTCGACCATGAGGCCTTGCGCGACCAAGCCTTCGACCTGATCTTCGCGAACATCCTCAAGGGTCCGCTGATCGACCTCGCCCCCGACATGGCAGCGGCCACCGCAAAAGGCGGTCGCGTCATCCTGTCGGGCTTGCTCAATCCGCAGGGTGACGACGTGATCGCAGCCTATCTGGACGCTGGCCTGTCGCTCGTCCGGCGCGCGGAACTGGGAGACTGGACCACGCTGACCTTGGCGCGACCCTAGAAATCACCCGAAGTGTTCGGCGCCCCTGCGCGGGCTGTAAGAGAACGTCGTCTGGATGGCGGTCTGGACGCGGGGAGCAACGAGCGTCCCTCGCAAAAGGAATCGTTCTTTCAGTCCCAATATCGGTAGAAGAAATGCCAGGGGCGACTGCCGGACCCGCACGTCCGGTCCGCACCAGCGGCAGGACGGGTCCGGAACATGAAACCGCCCGTCGCCGGGGAAGGGGACGGGCGGTTTCGAAAGTCCCTGCGATCGCCTGATCGCAGAAGCGATCGGGTCAGCGACGAACTTGCGAGAAAGTCTCGATGTCCGACCGCATCAGGCCGATGTCGTTGAGTTCCCGCTCGGACAGATTGCGCAGCATCTTGATCGTCACGCGGCGGTCGTTCCAGGCAATGAGATTGCCCAGCAGGTTTGAGATCATCGAGCCGTGCGCAGCGGGCAGGGTGGGGCGAAAAGTGTCGAGCGTTGCCATTTGGGCGTTCCTAAGCGAGGGCAGCCTCCTGCCCATGAGATGAATGATATGCGGCCGACTCGCCGCTGATGCCTGCCAGATAGGGACAGTTTTCATTTCGCACAATTATCAAGCAAGCATGCCCGATATGCGCGCATTGCATGTCACGCTCCTGCCATATTTCAGGGCCTTTGCCGGATCGCGCTGCCCGTGTTAGCAAGATGGGAACGAGAGGCGAACATCGAGGCAAAAAATGCGGGTAATCGGCATCGACCCGGGCCTTCGGGCCTGTGGCTGGGGCATCATCGACGTCGACGGGCCGCGTTTGCGGCATGTGGCGAATGGGACGGTGCGGCCCACGGGCGCGGACATGGGCACGCGTCTCCTCAGCCTCCATGCCGGTCTGACGGCCGTGATCGCCGCCCATGGGCCCGACGCCGCCGCAGTGGAACAGACGTTCGTCAACCGCGACGGCGCAGGGACGCTGAAACTTGGCCAGGCGCGCGGCATCGCGGTCCTGGTTCCGGCGCAAGCCGGGCTGACGGTCGGTGAATATGCCCCGAATGCAGTCAAGAAGGCCGTCGTCGGCACCGGGCATGCGGCCAAGGAACAGATCGGCCACATGGTTCGCCTGCAATTGCCGGGGTCCGATCCCGCGTCCGACGACGCCGCAGATGCCTTGGCCATCGCGATGTGCCACGCCTTCCATCTGCAGTCGGCCGGTCGTCTCGCCGCCGCGATCGGGGTTGCCTTGTGATCGGGCGGCTGACCGGGCGACTGGACTGGAAAGGCGCGGATCAGGTGCTGCTCGATGTGGGCGGCGTGGGCTATGTCGTCCATTGCTCCGACCGGACGATAGCGTCGCTGCCTCCCGTCAAGTCTCCTGTCTCGCTCTGGACCGAGCTTCTGGTGCGCGAGGACCTGTTGCAGCTCTTCGGCTTTCTGACGGTGCAAGAAAGGGAATGGCACCGTCTGCTCACGACCGTGCAGGGGATCGGGGCCAAGGGGTCACTGGCCATTCTGGGCACCCTCGGGGTCGATGGTGTGTCCCGCGCGATCGCCCTAGGGGATGCCAATGCCGTCAAGGCGGCACCCGGCGTCGGTCCCAAGATCGCACAACGGGTGGTGCTTGAGTTGAAGGGGAAGGCCCCCGCGATGATGCTGATGGGTGGAGTGGCGGAGGATCCGCTGATCGATCCCCAGGTCGCCGCGACCCAAAGCACGACCAGCGCAACCGCTTCCGCCCAATCGGAGGCCCTCTCTGCCCTCTCGAACCTCGGCTATGCGCCCGCCGACGCCGCCCGTGCGGTGGCCGAAGTGGCCGGAGAGGCGGAGGATACCCCCGGCCTGATCCGCGCGGCGCTCCGCCGGCTTGCCCCGAAGGACGGCTGATGTTCACGCTGGTGAATGTGCTGGAGCGGGCGGGGATCGCGGTGACGGACGTCAACGTCATGCTGCATTCGCCAAGGGAAGCCGTTCTTCAATCGGTACTGCCGTCTCTGGTGCGCACGCGACGCGCCGCGATGGAGGCGTATCAGGCAACCCACACAGGCAGGGCGGCGCAACGTGCATTGCGGCAAAGACGTCCGTTTGTTGCGGCCTTCGTAAAGGTCGGGCAGGACGTGCCCCGATCGCACAGCAAGATGCTGTTCGCCGGTCTCTACCGGAATGCCGGAAATCGTCCGCGAAGCCACGCTGACATCATGTCGGATCCGGAAATCGGTTTTCTGTCTCGGACCTACGGAACCCACCCGGAGTTCGATCCGGAGGATGCGAACAGAACACACGATTGGTTCGATCTGACCCTCGATCCCCTGCTGACCGAGATGCAGGGCCGTCTCGTCATCTCCGTCCGCCTGACCCCGAATTATATCCGCCTGGCCGAGAATCTCGACGCGCCGATCCGCGCCATTCACGAGGAAAGCGCCTTCGACGCAGATCCCCCCGACTGGCGCAACTGGGCCGTGACTGCTGCCGAATTGCGGGCCCTGCCGCCCGGATGGGCCGCCCGCCTGCGGGAATGGCGCGGTATCTACCTGATCCACGACGCGAGCGACGGGGCGAGGTATGTCGGTTCGGCTTATGGCCAGACGAACCTGCTGGGTCGCTGGTCCGCCCATGTGGCGGGCGATGAGGGCGTCACGGTGGAGCTTGCGCGCCGCACTCCTGCCACCTTCATGTTCTCGATCCTTGAACGGGTCAGCCCCGACATGCCAGTGGAGGAGATCACGGCGCTGGAGCAGGGCTGGATGACGCGGCTGCACACCAAACGGGACGGGCTGAACCGATGATGGACCGCGATCCCCTGCTTGACGCGACCGTGCCGGAGGTGTCCGACGACCGCGCGCTGCGTCCGCAGACCCTGTCCGAGTTCATCGGCCAGCAGGACGCCCGCGCAAACCTGCGCGTCTTCATCGAAAGCGCGCGGATGCGGGGCGAGGCGATGGACCACGTCCTGTTTCACGGGCCGCCGGGCCTGGGCAAGACGACGCTGGCGCAGATCATGGCGCGCGAACTCGGCGTGGGGTTCCGCATGACCTCGGGCCCGGTGCTAGCCAAGGCGGGCGACCTGGCTGCGATCCTGACGAACCTCGAGCCGCGCGACGTGCTGTTCATCGACGAGATCCACCGCCTGAACCCGGTCGTGGAGGAAGTCCTCTATCCTGCGCTTGAGGATTTCGCCCTGGACCTCGTGATCGGAGAGGGACCTGCCGCGCGGACCGTGCGCATCGACCTGCAACCCTTCACGCTGGTCGGTGCGACGACCCGGCTTGGTCTGCTGACGACGCCTCTGCGCGACCGCTTCGGCATCCCGACGCGGTTGCAATTCTATACCGAGGACGAGTTGCACCAGATCGTCACCCGTGGCGCACGCCTGCTTGGTGCCCCCGCCTCCGACACCGGTGCGCGGGAAATCGCGAAGCGCGCGCGTGGCACGCCCCGGATCGCCGGACGGCTGCTGCGTCGGGTCGTGGACTTCGCCGTGGTGGAAGGCGACGGGACGGTCACGCAGGAGATCGCGGACAGTTCGCTGACCCGCCTCGGGGTCGACCACCTCGGGCTCGACGGCGCGGACCGCCGCTATCTGACCCTCATCGCCGAGAACTACGGCGGCGGCCCGGTTGGCATCGAGACCATCGCTGCCGCCCTGTCCGAAAGCCGCGACGCGCTCGAAGAGGTGATCGAGCCCTTCTTGCTGCAACAGGGTCTTATCGCGCGCACGCCGCGTGGCCGCATGCTGGCGCACAAGGGCTGGCGGCATCTGGGCCTCGATGTGCCGCGTGGGCAGAACGACCTTTTCGACGACTGATATGCCGCCTCGATCTTGTCCGACCTGTGTTACGCTTTGCGCCTCGGACAAACGTGCCTTGGATCGCGCCAAGCGGCGATTGAAGCGGACCACCGCCTGACGCTACCAAGGACTATGACCTTCAATCTTGCCTCCCATGTGCTCGGACCCGGTCGGGCGCGGCCCGATCATCCGGCGCTGGTCATTCCCGGTCATCTGAGCCTGACCCACAAGGATCTTCTTGCGGCGGTCAGCGCGCGGGCGGGTGGCCTTCGGGCGCTGGGCTTGACGCCCGGTGCGCGTGTCCTTCTGCGTCTCGGGAACGAGGCGGATTTCCCGATCACATTTCTGGCGGCCTGTGCCGCAGGCTTCGTCCCGGTGCCCACGTCGGCACTGCTGACCGGCCCCGAAATCACCGCTCTCGCCGCGCGCGTGACACCGGACCTCGTTGTCGGGAGCGAGGGGATCGCCTGCCCGGACGGGGTGGCGAAGGCGCGCGCGTCCGATCTGGACGGCACGCCCTTGCCGTTCGATCAGTGGACTGCCGGGTCCGAGGACAGGCTGGGCTATATCGTATTCACCTCTGGCTCGGGCGGGGCGCCGAAGGCAGTTGCCCATGCCCACCGCGCCGTCCGCGCGCGAGGCTTCATGCACGATGGCTGGTACGGTCTGCGCCCGTCGGACCGCCTGCTGCACGCCGGGGCGTTCAACTGGACCTACACGCTGGGCACGGGGTTGCTGGATCCCTGGTCCGTCGGCGCCACGGCGATCATTCCGGCCTCGGGCACGCGGGTCGAGGACCTTCCCGGCCTGATCGCCAATGAACGGGCGACGATCTTTGCCGCGGCCCCCGGCATATATCGGCGGATCCTCCGCCGAGACTGGCCCGAAACGCCGGCCTTGCGCCATGGCCTCTCGGCCGGAGAGCGTCTTCCGACGGACACGCGCGACGCGTGGCGGGCAGCGACGAGAACAGACCTGCATGAGGCGCTCGGAATGTCAGAATGCTCGACTTTCGTGTCGGGGAGTCCCTCACGCCCCGCGCCGCCGGGCAGCAGCGGCTATCCGCAACCCGGTCGCTCTGTCCGTGTCGATGGGGATCGCCTGCTGGTCTCGACCGCCGACCCCGGGTTGATGCTGGGATATTGGGACGGCGGCGCACCGGTCCCGCCCGAAGGCGCCTGGTTCGATACGGGTGACCGGGTCCGGGAACTTGCCGACGGAGCATTGGTCCATGAGGGGCGCAGCGATGACCTGCTCAACCCCGGCGGCTATCGCGTCTCGCCACAGGAGGTGGAGGAGGCGCTTGCCGGTCTGCCTGTGGACGACCTTGCCGTCGGTACGCATGAGGTCGAGGGCGGTGCAGTCGTTCTGGTTGCCTATTACGTCGGCGCACCCCTCGATGAAGCGATGGCAGCGCACTTCGCGGCAGAGCGGTTGGCGCGCTACAAGCAACCGCGAATCTGGGCCCGGCGCGCGGCCCTGCCGCGCAACGCCAACGGCAAGCTGATCCGCCGCAGGCTGGTCTGAGCATTCGCGCACAGGCCTGTCGCATCCGGGGAATGGACTTTCCACCGATAGGCGCCGCGCCTAGGAACGGATCAAGCGAAAGGGGACCCCGATGGTCAAGCTCGATATTCTGTCCGACCCGATCTGTCCCTGGTGTCACATTGGTCGCGCGCACCTGTTCCGTGCACTGGGTCAGCACCCGACCCATCCGTTCACGCTTGAATGGCATCCCTTCCAACTGAACCCGGAGATGCCGTCGGAGGGCATGGACCGACGGGCGTATCTCGAGGGCAAGTTCGGCGGCAAGGAGGGCGCTGTCCGCGCCTATGCGCCGGTGGTGGAGGCGGCGCAGGCGGCCGGCCTGAAAATCAACTTCGAGGGCATCGCCCGAACCCCGAACACGCTGAATGCACACCGCCTGATCCACTGGGCCGGCCTGGAGGAGCGTCAGACGCCGGTCGTGACCGCCTTGTTCGAAGCGTATTTCGAAAAGGGTGAGGACATCGGCGATGTCGCCACCTTGACCGATATAGGGGTTGCGGCCGGAATGGACGGCGAGATGTTGACGCGCCTCTTCGCCAGCGACGCGGATGCCGCCGACATCCGGACCCGCGATGCCCACGCCCGCGGGCGCGGGGTTACGGGCGTGCCGACGTTCGTGATCGGCGGTCAGCACGTGCTGCGCGGGGCCCAGCCGCCCGAATTGTGGGGGCAGGTGATCGATGAGATCGTGACCCAGTTGAAAACCGCCGAATGACTGCCGCCCGGATATGAGGGTTCCGACGCGCACCCTGCCGATGGCGGAATTCGTCGCACTCATGGCGATGCTGTCGGCAACAATCGCGTTTTCCATCGATGCCATGCTGCCCGCCTTGCCCCAGATCGGGTCGGACCTGTCGCCCGATGCCCCGAACGCGGCACAGCTCGTGATTGTGACGTTCGTTTTCGGGATCGGACTCGGCACGTTCTTCGCGGGCCCCCTGTCCGATGCGATGGGCCGCAGACCGGTGATGCTGGGAGGGGCCGCGCTTTATTGTGTCGGCGCAGGACTCGCCGCCTTTGCCCCGTCGCTCGAAACGCTCGTCATCGCGCGCATCCTTCAGGGGATCGGGGCCAGCGGTCCGCGTGTCGCGGCGCAGGCGATGATCCGGGATCTCTACATCGGGCGGAACATGGCAAAGGTTTCCAGCTTCGTGATGATGGTGTTCACACTGGTGCCCGCCATCGCGCCGCTCATCGGGTCTTTCATTATCGCGGGCTTCGGCTGGCGGGGTGTCTTCATGGCGTTCATCCTCTTCGCCCTGTTGTCCGGTGGCTGGCTGGCCCTGCGGCAGCCGGAGACACTGCCCGAGGCGCGCCGCCGTCCGCTTGATGTCACGCGCCTGCGTGCGGCGGCGGCAGAGGTTCTGCGCCATGCCAATGTGCGCCGTGCGATCCTTGTGCAGACGCTGGTGTTCGGCATCCTTTTCGCGACGATATCGTCGGTCCAGCAGATTTATGAAGTGACGTTCGGTCGTGCGGACAGCTTCCCGTATTGGTTCGGTCTCGTCGCGCTTCTGTCGGCGGGTGCAAGTTTTCTGAACGCGCGACTGGTCGGGCGACTCGGCATGGTCTCGATGATCCGGGGTGCGCTGACGGGGCACATGGTGCTGTCGGTCGTGCTGGTGGGCCTGTGGGCCACCGACATCCTGCCGGAGGCCGCGCGCTTTCCGGTCTTTTTCCTGTGGCAGCTTGGAAGTTTCGCCCTGGCGGGCCTGACGATCGGCAACATACAAGCCATCGCCATGCAACCGATGGGGCACATCGCGGGCATGGCCTCCTCGGTGATCTCGGCCGTGTCGACCATCGTGGCCGTTACCATCGCCTCGCCCATCGGCCTTGCCTTCGACGGGACGCCACTTCCGCTGTTTTCCGGCGTCGCGATCTGCGCGTTGCTGTCGCTCTGGCTTGCACGACATCTGAAGGAAGAGGCAGCGGCGCTTCTCGATCCGCACATCGGTCAGAAAATCCGCTAGCGTCGAGATGCTTAGCTGTCTGCTTTCACTTTTGCCGCGCCTGCCTGAACCGCGAGGTCGCGCGCAATCCCGAAGGCGCCCTTGATACGGTCGGCTTCGGTCGAGAATGCCTCGAGGATGACCAGCTTGTCGCCCTTGATCTTCGCCGACCCTTTCCGCGCCCTGATGAATTCCACCAGCCCCTCGGGGCGGGCGAAACGGTTTCCATGAAACTCGACGGTGGCGCCCTTGTCGCCAACGTTGAGCTTTTCGATGCCGGCCGCCTTGCAGAACGCCTTGATCCGGACGATCCGCAGCAGCACGTTCACCTCGCGCGGGAGGGGGCCGAACCGATCGATCATCTCGGCGGCAAAGCCCTCCAGCTCCACTTTCGATGACAGGGTCGACAGCCGACGATAGAGGCCCAGACGCAGGTCCAGATCGACCACATAATCGTCCGGAATCATCACCGGCACGCCGAGGTTGATTTGCGGCGACCAATCGTCAGACAGCGCGTCCGGCAGGTCAGCGGTGCCGGACTTGAGCTTGTCGATCGTCTCTTCCAGCATGGACTGGTACAATTCGAACCCGACCTCCCGCATGTGGCCCGACTGTTCCTCGCCGATTATGTTGCCGCCGCCTCGCAAATCAAGATCTTGGCTGGCGATGTTGAAGCCCGCTCCAAGCGCGTCGATGGATCCGAGTACCTTTAACCGACGTTCCGCCTGCGGCGTCAGCTTTGCGCGCGGCTTGGTCGTCAGATAGGCGTAGGCGCGCGCCTTGGAGCGTCCGACCCGGCCCCTGATCTGATATAATTGCGACAGGCCGAACATGTCGGCACGCCAGATCACCATCGTGTTCGCGGTCGGGATGTCGATGCCGCTCTCGATGATCGTCGTAGATAAAAGAACGTCATACCGACCGTCGTAGAAGGCATTCATCCGCTCATCCAGGTCACCTGCCGCCAATTGTCCATGGGCGATGACATAGGACAATTCCGGCAACTGCTCACGCAGGAAGGCCTCCATGTCCGGCAGGTCGGTAATGCGGGGCACCACCATGAAGGACTGCCCGCCCCGATAGTGTTCGCGCAAAAGCGCCTCACGCACCGTTACCGCATCGAATTCAGACACATAAGTGCGGATCGCAAGGCGGTCCACGGGCGGTGTCCCGATAATCGACAGGTCGCGGACGCCGGTCAGCGACATCTGAAGGGTGCGGGGGATCGGCGTCGCGGAGAGGGTCAGGACGTGAACGTCACTCCGTAACTCCTTGAGCTTTTCCTTGTGGGTCACGCCAAAGTGCTGCTCTTCGTCGATCACCAGCAGGCCCAGGTCGCGGAACTTGACCGCCTTTGCAAGCAGAGCGTGGGTGCCGATGGCGATGTCCACCGTGCCCTCCGCGATCCCCTGCCGGGTGGCGGCCGCGTCCCTGGTCGAGACGAAGCGCGACAGCTGCCGAACAGTGATCGGCAGGCCACGGAAGCGATCCGAGAATGATTTGGCATGTTGTCGGGCAAGCAGGGTGGTGGGCGCGATGACTGCCACCTGCTTGCCGGACGTGGCCGCGATGAAGGCCCCGCGCCTCGCCACTTCGGTCTTGCCGAACCCCACGTCCCCGACCACGAGGCGATCCATCGGGCGACCCGAGGCAAGGTCCGTGGCGACATCCTCGATGGCCTGCATCTGGTCGTCGGTTTCCTCGTAGGGAAAGCGCGCGGCGAAGGCCTCCCACATGTCGTGCGGCGGTTCCAGCATCGGGGCCTTGCGCAAGGCCCGCTCGGCGGCGATCCGCATCAGGCGTTCGGCGATCTGGCGGATGCGTTCTTTCAGGCGGGCCTTGCGAGCCTGCCATGCGCCCCCACCCAGCTTGTCGAGCAGACCCTCCTCCTGCCCGAACCGCGACAGCAGTTCGATGTTCTCAACCGGCAGGAACAGCCGGTCGCCGTTCGCGTATTCCAGTGTCAGACATTCATGCGGTGCGCCTGCGGCGGTGACCGTTTCGAATCCGATGAACCGCCCGACGCCGTGATCGACATGCACGACCAGGTCGCCCACCGACAAAGCCTGCGCTTCGGTCAGGAAGTTCTCCGCCCGTCGTTTCTTCTTTTTCCCGCGGATCAGCCGCTCGCCCAGCACGTCCTGCTCCGAGATGACGGTCAGGCGCGTCTTGCCGACCGGTCCCTCGAACCCACGGTCCAGCGGCCAGATCGCAAGGCCCAATTCGCCCGGACCGACGTCTTCCGCCCGCTTGACGGGGCGCGCGCCGGTCACGTCCTGATCCTCCAGCAGCCCCATCAGCCGTTCCCGCGCACCCCCGGAATAGGAGGCGATGACGACTGCGCCGTCAGACCGCTTTGCCGCGATGTGATCGGCAAGGACCGAGAACAGGTTCACATTTTCCAACTGCCGTTCCGGAGCGAACGACCGGCCGGCACGTCCGCCCGCGTCGATCGTATTCGGCCCGGGTGCCGCGGCGAAGGGCGACAGGTGCAGGACGCGCTTGCCCAAAAGGGCGGCGTCGAAGGCATCGGGCGACAGGTAAAGCCCGGAGGGCGGCGCGGGCTTGTAGACCGAATCTACGCGCCCTTTTGCCAGCATCGCCTCGCGCCGGTTGTCGTACATGTCCTGGATCTGAACCCAGCGTTCCGCGTGATGGGCGGGTGTCGCGTCGTCCAGAACGAAGCTCGCGTCCGGAAGGTAATCGGCCAGCGACTCCAGCGTTTCATGAAAGAACGAAAGCCAGTGCTCGATGCCCTGCGCCTTCCGGCCTGCCGTCACGGCCTCATAGAGCGGATCGTCGGTGCCGGCCGCGCCGAACTCGATGCGATATGTCTGACGGAACCGGGTGATCGAAGGGCCATCGAGGATGACCTCGGACACCGGCGCAAGTTCGATCAGCTTCAGCTGATCGGTCGTGCGCTGCGTCACGGGGTCGAACCTGCGCAGGCCGTCGAGCGTGTCGCCGAACATGTCGAGACGCACCGGGGCCGGTTGGCCCGGAGGCCAGACATCGATGATGCCGCCACGTGGGGACCAATCGCCCTGCTCCATGACGGTCGCGGTCTGGGTAAAGCCCATGCGCACCAGAAAATCGCGCAGGGCCTTTTCGTCGATCCGCTGGCCGACACGGGCGGCAAAGCCGGCGCCTTTCAACGTCGCGCGGCTGGGCAGCCGCTGCGTCACGCCGGCCAGCGTCGTCAGCAGGATGAACTTGCCTGACAATCCATGCGCCAGGGCGGTCAGGGTGGACATACGCGCGGCGGACACCTCGGCTGCCGGGGAGACGCGGTCATAGGGCAGGCAATCCCACGCCGGCAGATGCAGGACCGTCGTGCCAGGTGCGTGGAACCGCAGCGCGGCAGCCATTGCGTCGGCCCGCTTGTCGTCACGTGCAACATGAATGACCGGGCGTCCCCGCTCCAATTCTTTCAGAAGGACGCGCGCGTCGAACCCCTCGGGAGCGCCGCCCACGCGCAGATGCCCTGCGGGCAGGGGAGAGACGGCGGTTTCAGGCAGGCTGTCGGGCATCCGCGTCAGGTAACGACCCGGCCTGCGGTGTCAACTGTCGCCGGAAAGGTTTGGGGTCGCTGCATAGGCATCGCCCGGACGTATATCCACGGATCGGCAATCGCCCGCAATTGCCGGGATCACCCCAGCACGCTCTGGTTCAGATTGACCCACATTCCCCACATCGAAGTCACGAAGATCGAAAAGACCCCGATTGTCTGGACCTTGCGCCGATGTGCAGCAAGCAGGTTGCCGAGGTCGTGCGGCTCAAGGCCCTCGATCCGGCGCGCGGTGCCGATCGTGATCCATCCCACCAGCATCATCGGCAGGAACAGCAGCAGGATCGCCTGCGCAAATTCGACGCGATAGAGAAACCCCAGCAGGGACAGGACGGTGACCGAGAAGAACGTCAGGGCGGTCGTGAGCACGCCCGTCGCATCCGCGATGAACAGCAGCCGCCGGGACTGAATGTTGGCCAGGGCGAACATGTCCTCCAGGGCTTGCGTGTCGCCTTTTGCCGCGCGCCGCACCATGTCGAACGGAACGCCGACAGCCCAGTGCGAGGCCGTGGACCAGAGCGTCGCAAGGGCGATCCAGAACCAGAGGTTCGAAAAGGACCTGAAGTCGATGACTTCCAGTGCACTTTCCATCCAGAAGAATTCCAAGGGGGCCCGTCCTCGTACCGTTGCCACCCGCCCCGTGTCGCCCGGAGCCGTGACGGAATGCAACCCGCGCGCGGCTTGATCGTGGCGGCAACCCATGCGACCGATGCCATGTGTCACAAAGGTGCATCATGACGAGACAACCGCCTCCTGCCTTTCCGCTGTCCCGGCCGCGCCGGATGCGCCGGACGCCCGCCCTGCGGGCCCTGTCGCGCGAGGACCGCCTGTCCACGGATGACCTGATCTGGCCGGTCTTTGTCTGCGACGGCGTCGGGGTCACGCAGGAAGTGTCGTCGATGCCGGGCGTGATCCGGCGTTCCGTCGACCTGACGGTGGAAGCGGCAACGGCGGCGCATGAGGCGGGCATCAGGGCGATCTGCCTGTTTCCCTACACCGATGCGGCACTCAAGACGGACCTCTGCGAGGAGGCGTGGAATCCGGAAAACCTCTCGAATACCGCGATCCGGGCCATCAAGGCGGCGGTGCCCGATATCGGGATCATGACGGACGTGGCGCTCGACCCCTACAACGCGCAGGGGCACGACGGGATCGTACGGGACGGAGAGATCGTGAACGACGAGAGCGTCGAGGCACTGGTCAGGATGGCCCTCGCGCAGGCTGAAGCCGGGGCCGATATCCTTGGGCCGTCCGACATGATGGACGGACGGATCGGCGCGATGCGCGCGGCGCTTGAGGACGCGGGATACATCCATACGACGATCATGTCCTATGCCGCCAAGTATGCCTCTGCGTTTTACGGACCGTTTCGCGATGCGGTCGGCGCGTCGGGGGCCCTCAAGGGCGACAAGAAGACCTATCAACTCGACCCGCTGAATGCCGATGAGGCGATGCGCGCCGTGGCGCGGGACATCGCGGAGGGTGCCGACATGGTCATGGTCAAGCCGGGGATGCCGTATCTCGATATCTGTCGGCGCGTGAAGGATGTGTTCGCGGTGCCGACCTATGCGTATCAGGTGTCGGGCGAGTATGCGATGATCCGGGCGGCAGCGGGCAATGGCTGGATCGATGGTGAGAAAGCGATGATGGAAAGCCTGATGTGTTTCCGGCGGGCGGGCTGCGACGGAGTGCTGACGTATTTCGCGCCCGAGGCGGCCAAGTTGATCCGGGACGGCTGGGAATAGCGGACAGAGCCTGCGCCGGACGGCTGCAAAAGCGATCTTGTCGCCCGCGCCGCGCCCCTTTCAGGTCAGGATCGGATGGCGGTGCTCCTGTCCGGGCAGACGAAACGTGCGATCAGCATCGGATTGCACTACCGCTATCTTGCGTTGGCACTGGCGGTGAACATGCCGCGGAATTCCATCATCGGGGGCGGTGGTGGTATCATGATGATGGCGGGTCTGAGCGGGCTGTCTGCTCCGCTTCCGACGTTCATCACCATCGCTCTGGCGGTATCGCCGGTGCCTCTGGCCGTGATCTTTCTCGGGCTGCAACTCTGGCATCGCGCGATCTCGGGCAGACCAAATCGCCGTCATCGTCATCGTACGCCAGCGCTTTGCACACCCGCACGTTCCACCTGCAAAAGGTCGAAACCCGGCTGCCTGCCGCAAGCGCCTTGCCGGTCTAGCCCGAGCCGCCGAGGCGGACGGAGCGTCTGCGCAGAGCTTCGAGGGTGAACAGGAGGGCGGCGGAAAGGATGACGAGCAGGGTTGCGACGGCGAGGATCGTAGGATTGATCTGCTCGCGCAGGCCCGAGAACATTTGCCGCGGGATCGTGCGTTGCTCTGGTCCGGCGAGGAACAGGACGATCACGACCTCGTCGAAGGAGGTCACGAAGGCGAACAGGCCGCCCGAGATGACACCGGGGCGGATCAGCGGGATGACGACATCCCAGAAGACCTTGATCGGTCTTGCCCCGAGGCTGAGGCCCGCGATGAAAAGGGACCTGTCGAAGCCGCTGAGCGTGGCGGTCACCGTGATGATGACGAAGGGCACGCCCAGGGCCGCGTGCGCGATGATCAGGCCCGTGAAGGTGCCGACAAGGTTGAATCGCGTGTAGAAAAAGAACATGCCCGCCGCGATTATGATCAGCGGCACGATCATGGGCGACAGCAGAAGCGCCGTGATGAGACGTTTGAAGGGCATCCATTGAGACGACAGGCCAACGGCGGCCAGCGTGCCCAGTGTCGTCGCGATAAGGGCCGCGATGATCCCGATCACGAAGCTGTTCCGGATCGCGAGACGCCAGTTCTGATCGTTCAGGAATTCCTGATACCAGCGGACGGAATAGGCATCGGGATCAAGCGACAGCATCCCTTCGGTGAAGGTGAAAAACGGCTCCGCGTTAAGCGACAGCGGCATGATCACAAGGATCGGCAGCATCAGGAAGACCAGTACCAGAAAGGCGAAGATCCGCAGGCCGTAGTGACCGGCGATGTGCCATGGCGTGTAATATTCGGGCAGCGTCTTCACGATCTATCCCAGCTTGATGTTATCGGTGCCGACGAAGCGGTCGTAGAGCCAGTAGAGCAGCAGGATGAGGATCAGCAGAAGCGATCCGAGCGCTGCGGCGAGTTCCCAGTTGTTGGACTGCTGCATGTGGAAGGCGATGATGTTCGAAATCATCTGGCCATCGACGCCTCCGACAAGGGCGGGCGTGATGTAGTAGCCAACGGAGATGATGAACACGAGAAGTGCGCCCGCCGAGAGACCGGGAAGGCTCATCGGAAGATAGATCTTGTACCAGGCGCCCAAAGGACGGCTGCCCATCGACATCGCAGCGCGCATGAAGCTGCTGTCGATGCCGCGCATGACGGCATAGAGGGGCAGGATCATGAACGGCAACAAGATGTGCGTCATCGCGATGATGGTGGAGAATTGCGTATAGAGCATCTCTATCGGCGCATCGGTGATGCCCAGTCCCATAAGGGTGGAGTTCACCACGCCGTTGGTCTGCAACAGGGCGATCCAGGCAGTCGTCCGTACCAGCAGCGACGTCCAGAACGGCAGGAGCACGAAAACGATCAGGACATTGGCAAGTGCGTCCGACGTATGTGCCATGAAGAACGCCAGCGGATAGCCGAGGACGATCGTCAGCACCGTTATGATAAGGGCCATGCGAAGCGTCTTGACGTACAGCTGCACGTAAATCTGGGTATCGCGCTGGACGATAGTGCCGTCCGGCGCGCGTTCGAGATCGACGGAGGTCAGGTAGTAGCTTGCAGAATAGACCTGGCCGGCGGCCTTGATGGCCCGCCACGTGGAGACGTCGCCCCAACGATCGTCCGACGCCAGCAGCAGGGCTGCGCCGTTGGCGTCGAGGTCCGCGTCGTCGACGCGTCGCAGGTCGCGCGCGGTCGACTTTGCAACGCTCGACATGCCCGGCAGCGCCCGATTGATTTCGTCGGCGATCTGGCCGGACGTGCGATCGTTCGCCATCCGCTTCATGTCCTTGGCGAACTGGGTCAGCACGGCGTCGTCGGGCAGTGCGTCCGCGGACCATGTTTCAAGGGCGGCCAGGGTTTCGGGGATGAGGTCCGCCACGGTCGGGTTGTGCACGCTGCGAAAGAGCATGGTCGCGATGGGGGCGACGAAGGCGAAGATGACGAACAGCAAAAGCGGCGTCACGAACAGGAAAGCCTGAAGCTTGCTTTTACGGACCTGACGCGCTGCGTTGCGGGCGTCGGCCGGGTTCAACCCTGTCGTGGCGTCGGTCATGGCATTGTCCCCAAGGTCCCCGCGCCGCTTGTCGGCGCGGGGCACGTCACTTTATTGCAGAAGCCACTCGTTGAACTTCTCGCCGAGGGTTTCGCCGTAGTCGGCCCAGAAGATGCCGTCCGCTTTCAGACCGACGTCGAGGTGCGCGGTCGGCAGGTCCTGCTTGACGCTTTCCGGCAGCAGCGCCTGGGCCGAGACCCGCGTCGGACCGTAGGCGACGTCCTGCATTCCCGAGAGCGGAACGGTTTGTGTGGCGAACTGGATGAATTCCATGGCCTTGTCGATGTTGGGCGAGCCCTTCATGATCGCCCAGACATCGAGGTCGTAGACATGGCTGTCCCAGACGATCTTGAACGGGGCGCCTTCGTCCTGAATTGCCGCAAAGATGCGTCCGTTCGCCGATTGCACCATCTGCGCACCGCCATCGTTCAAGAGAACGGGGGCCTGCGACCAGCTGTCGAACCAGACGATATCGTCCTTGATGGTGTCCAGCTTGGCAAAAGCGCGGGCCTGACCCTCTTCGGTGGACAGCGTCTCATAGACGTCCTCGGGGGCAACGCCGTCGGCGATCAGCGCCCATTCCATGTTGACCTGCGGCCGCTTGCGCAGTCCCCGCTTGCCCGGAAAGGCGTCGGTGTCGAACAACTCGGCTATGGTCTGCGGACCGGCGCCATCATTGGTGTTGGTCGCGAAAACGACGGACCAGACGATGTTGCCCACGCCACATTCATTGGCCAGCGCCGCCGGAATGAAGTCTTCTTCCGCCGGTGTGCCGTCGTCACCCGGAGGCAGGACGCTCTGGTCGATGATTTCGAGATAGCCCTCGGCGCAGGCACGTTCGAGGTCGATCACCTCGATGTCGACGACATCCCACTGGATGTTGCCGGCTTCGACCTGGGCTTTCATTTCGGCAATGCCACCGCCGTAATCCTCGAACAGGATGTTCGTGCCGGATGCCGCCACGAAGGGGTCGATCATGTGTTCCTTCTGCGCGGCACCGTATGCCCCGCCAAAGGACGTCACGGTCAGGTCTTGCGCCGCGAGGGGGCTGGCTGTCAAAGCCAGCGTCGCGAGTAACGTCAGATGTCTTTTCATCGGTCTCTCCTTGTCAATCCGGGTGTTTTAAAGGACCCCGGTTTGCCCCTTTCCGCTTAACCTGTCGGAAAAGCGATACAATCGGAGGCCAGCGACAGCAGCTGGGCCTCCGCGCCATCTGCAAACTCCGGCGCGGACAGGTCATTGAGGACCTTCACGATGATGTCGGTCCCGCCGGGCAGTTTGAAGTAGTAGCGAATGAAGTCGCCCACGTAGATACGCGTGTTGAAACGGACGGTCAGCGCGTTGTCATGGGCATGCGTGGTTGGGGGGATGAACAGCTTCTCCGGTCGGATCGACACCCGGCAGGACGCGCCCGCCGCCAGCTCTGCCGCCGCGTGGGCGACGACCGGGCCGCCGTCGGTCTGGACCTTCGCCGTGTCGCCCTCGATCGAGATGACCTTGCCGGGGACGAAGTTGTTCTCTCCGATAAAATCGGCGACGAAGGCATTGACCGGACG
>JBARXR010000338.1:0-2678 GCA_049647445.1 Jannaschia sp.
GGGGAAGATCGTCTCGCCGAGCGCCTTGGTCGTCATGCCGAACGACAACGCCATGACGAGAGTCTGGACGCAGTCGGCCCCGTCCGGTGCCATGATCACGCCGCCCAGCAGGTGATCGGTCTTCGCATCTGCGACCAGCTTGATCAGCCCGCGCGTCTCGCGGGCTGCGCGCGCGCGGGGCACGTTGTCGAGGGTCAGTACGCTGGTCTTGACGTCATGACCCGCCGCTCGCGCGTGGCGTTCGGTCAGGCCGACGCCGGCGACCTGCGGATCGGTGAACACCACCCAGGGCATCGCGGCGTTGTCGTAGCGCTCCGCCCCGCCCAACACGGCGTTGCGGGCGGCAATCTTCGCGCCGTAGGCGGCCATGTAGACGAACTGGTCGCGATCCGTGACGTCACCCGCTGAAAAGATGCCGGGCTTCGTGGTCTGCATGTCGACGCCAACCCGGATCGCACCGCGTGCGTCGGTCTCGACGCCAATTTCGGCTAGGCCCAGCCCCTCGGTGTTGGGCGCGCGTCCTGTCGTCAGGACGAGGCGGTCGGCCGTCAGTTCACGCTCCGCGCCATTCACCGTCACGGTCAGCACCGCACGGTCCCCGTCGCGCCGCGCGGCGTGATAGGTTGCGCCGTCAAGAACCGTGACACTCTCGGCGCGCAAGACCTTGGTGAGCGCCTGCGCCACCTCCGGCTCGGTGCGCGGCAACAGGCGCGAGCGGCAGACGATGGTAACCCGCGTGCCCATCCGCGCCATCATCTGTGCCAGCTCCACGCCGATATAGCCGCCGCCGAGGAAGATCAGGCTTTCGGGCAACCGGTCCAGCTCCAGAACCGATGTGCTGTCGAGCGTTGGGACGTCCGGGATACCGGGGATACCGGGCGCGGCGGGTCGGCTGCCGGTGGCGACAATGACCTTGGGAACCATGATCCTGCGCCCGCCGACCTCGACCCCGCCGGGGACGAGCCGCGCCGGACCCTCGTCGATATAGGTCACGCCATCGTAGCCCGGCAACAGGTCGGCGTACTTCTTCTGGCGCAGCGTCGCGACCAGATCGTCCTTGGCCGCGACGAGAGCGGTCCAGTCGGCGACCTTCGCTTTGCCGACGAGGCCAGGAAACCGGGATGCCGCCCGCGCGCCGTGCACTGCCTCGGCTGAGCGGATCATCGTCTTGGAGGGTACGCAACCCACGTTCACGCAGGTGCCGCCGATGGTGCCATGCCCGATGAGCGCGACGCGCTTTCCTCCTTCCGCGGCGGTGATCGCGGCCGAGAAGCCGGCCGATCCGGCGCCGATCACGGCAAGGTCGAAGTTGCCCTTGGGCGCGCAGCAATCGTCTTTCATCACATCATCCATCCGTTCGAGTGTTCAGTCGCCGCTGCCGTCTCCAGACCGCGTACACGGTCAGTGCGACGAAAAACGCGAGCGCGGGCAGCAGAACGTAGTCGAGCCAACCCAGCCAGACCGACAGGCCCATGGCGCCCAGAAGCACCACGAGCACCGGCGTGAAGCAGCAGAGCGCCGCGATGACGGTGCCTACGATCCCTGTCGCGATCAGCTTGCGGTCGGACTGCTCGGTCATCCCGTCAGCCCGTGATGCGCGCCGGGTAGCCTGCATTGGCCCACGCGGTCGCTATGGCGTCGGCGCTCGTCGCGGCGGTGTCGAAGATCACCGTGGCCGTGCGGGCCTCGAAGTCGATCTCGACGGCGCGCACGCCCTCGACGCCTTCCATCGCGCGCTTCACCGTCACTGGGCAGAGCGCGCAGGTCATGTTGTCGACCGCGAAGGTGTCGGTCTGCTCGGCGGCGACGGTCTGCGCAGCGGCTGGGATGGAAATGATGGGCGCGACGGCGGTCAGGCCGAACAGGACGAGGGCAAGGATCTTCTTCATGGGGATATCCTTTCGGGGTCAGTAGAGAAGCGGGGCCCACCAGTCGATGGTGAGTGCTGCGACAACGAGGATGAGGTAGGCCCAGAGCGCGGTCTTGGTGATGCGCGCCGATGCTGGCCTAGCGCAGTAGGAACCGGTTTCGCTGACGGTCGGCTTGCGGAAATACACTTGCCGGAAGCCGGCACCGACGAAGCCGAGCGCGATCACGGCGAAGATCGGCTTGTAAGGCTCCAGCGCCGTCAGGTTGCCGATCCAGGCCCCCGAGATGCCGAGGGTCAGCAGCACCAGCGGCCCCACGCAGCAGGCCGAGGCGAGAAAGGCGCCCACCACACCGCCCGCCGCGAGCCAGCCCTTTCGGGCCGGGCGATCCGCGCCCGTGCTGTCCGTTCTGTCGTCTGTCAGCGCCATGTAGCGCACCTCTCGCTTGTGGTTGACGAGAGGTGTAGGGTCTGTAGCAACTACAGGCTCAAGAGGAAAAATCGCATGTCCGATCACGAACGCGAGAGCGGCTTAACACGCGGAGATCTGGCCCGGGCGACTGGCTGCAACATCGAGACGATCCGCTATTACGAGAAAATCGGCCTTCTGCCCGACCCACCCCGCACGGACGCCGGCTACCGCATCTATTCCGCCGCACACGCCACACGCCTGCGTTTTATCCTGCGTGCCCGGGAACTCGGGTTCTCCATGGAAGACATTCGCGGGCTTTTGGGGCTGGAGGACGGAGCCGCGCCGACTTGCGCCGAGGTCAAGGAACGGACAGAGCGTCACCTTGCTGATGTGCATGCG
>JBARXR010000339.1:0-5214 GCA_049647445.1 Jannaschia sp.
ATACCGAAGAGGCCCGCTGGACGGCGTACGAAGCGCTTGCCGCGTCCGGTGCGGCACCGCCCCGTCCGCCCGTCGACGCCGCCGCGACACTCATTGCGGCGACGCCGATCACTTCGGTCTATGACGAGGCCGACCCCGCGATCACCGATGCCGCGACCGCCGCCCTTGCCGAAGTGTCGGGCCGCGTGGCGCGCGGTCAGGCCGCCGACCTTGCGCTCGATGCGGTGTCGCTTGCCTCGATCTATTTCCTCGCCGCCATCGGACTTGCCATCACCTTCGGCGTCATGGGCGTCATCAACATGGCACACGGCGAATTCATCATGATCGGCGCCTATACCGGGTACGTGGTGCAGCGGGTGGTGCCGGATTACACTGTATCCCTCATCATCGCGGTGCCGCTGGCGTTCGTCGTGGCGGCGGCGGCGGGCGTGGCACTGGAGCGGCTGGTGATCCGCCACCTCGCGCATCGCCCTCTGGAAACCCTGCTTGCCACCTTCGGCATCTCGGTCGCGCTTCAGCAGATCTTCAAGAACATCTTCGGCACGCAGGCCGTGCCGCTCACCTCTCCCGACTGGCTCGCGGGGGCGTGGGTGCTCAACGATGTGGTCGGCATCAGCTACATCCGCATCGCGATCTTCGTCATGGCCGGGCTGTTCCTTGCCCTTCTCGTCTACATCCTGCGCCGCACGCGGCTGGGGCTAGAGGTGCGGGCGGTGACGCAAAACCCGGGCATGGCCGCGTCCCTTGGGATCGACCCCGACCGTGTCGGGATGGCGACCTTCGCGCTGGGCTCCGGTATCGCGGGCGTTGCCGGGGTGGCCATCGGTCTCTTCGCACAGGTGACCAGCGAAATGGGCGCGGGCTATATCGTGCAATCGTTCATGACCGTGGTCGTCGGCGGTGTCGGATCCGTTTTCGGCACCCTTGCCGGGGCCGGGCTGATCGGCGGGCTGCAAAAGGGGATCGAGTGGCTGAACCCGTCGAATACGCTGGCCGCACAGACGTACATGATCCTCTTCATCATCCTCTTCATCCAGGTCCGCCCGCGTGGCATCGTCGCCCAGAAGGGGAGGTTCGCCCAGTGACCGATGCCGCCGCCTCCGGAACACGTCCGACGCAGATCACCCGTGGATCACCCGTGGATCACCCGTCCATCCGACGTCCCCTGATCCTGCGGACGGACGTCATGATCTTCCTCGCGGTGCTGGCCCTTGTGACCATCGCCGTGACCGTGATGGCGCAGGCGGGGCTTGTCTCGACGAGCTTCGTCAAACTGCTGGGCAAGACCTTGTGCCTCGCGCTGGCCGCCCTCGCGATGGACCTGGTCTGGGGATATACCGGTATCCTAAGTCTCGGACATTTCGCGTTTTTCGGGATCGGCGGCTATTCCATCGGCATGTGGCTGATGTGGGACCGCACCGAGGCGATCGTGATGGAAAGCCTGTCGCGCGCCGTCCTGCCGCCGACATCGCTGGAGGTCGAACAGGCGATCGGCACACAGATATTCGGGGTCGTCGGGTCTTCCGACGTGCCTTGGCTCTGGACGTTCGCGGGCTCGCTGCCCCTGCAACTGGCCTTTGCCGTTTTCGTTCCGGGACTCATCGCCCTCATCTTCGGATGGCTCGCGTTCCGCAGTCGCGTCGTCGGCGTCTACCTTTCGATCCTGACACAGGCCGGAACGCTGGCCCTCTCGCTCTGGCTCTTCCAGAACGACTCCGGACTGCGCGGCAACAACGGACTCTCCGGCCTCCAGAACATCCCGGGCCTCGGCGATGTGCCGCAGTCGGTGCTGTCGCTGTGGTTCCTCTGGGGCTCTGCCGTGACGCTGGGCCTTGCCTACATCGGCGCGGTCTGGGTCGTCTCCGGGCGGTTCGGATCCGTCTTGCGCGGTATTCGCGACGACGAGGCGCGGGTGCGGTTCCTCGGCTACGAGGTCGAGCATTACAAGCTCGCGATCTTCACCGGCACGGCCATGGCCTGCGGACTGGCCGGCGCGCTCTATTACCCCCAAGCAGGCATCGTGAACCCCGCGGAGATAGCGCCCATCGCCTCCATTTATCTGGCGGTCTGGGTCGCCATCGGTGGGCGCGGGCGGCTTTACGGAGCGGTGATCGGCGCCGTCGTCGTCAGCCTCGCCTCAAGCTGGTTCACGGGGGGCGGCGCGCCCAACATCGACCTCGGGTTCTATGAAATAAGGTGGACGGATTGGTGGCTTGTCCTGCTCGGGTTGTCGTTCGTGCTGGTTACGCTCCTCGCGCCCAAGGGCCTCGGCGGATTGGTGGATCTGTGGACCGATCGGCGTGCCTCCAGGCGCAGTTCTGATCTCGGACCCGATCAGGGCAGCCTGCGCGCCGAGGAGGAAACGCAATGAGCGCGCTTCTCGAAGTCTCCGGTGTTTCCAAGACGTTCGACGGCTTCAAGGCCATCGACAACCTGTCGTTTTCCGTTGCCGAGCCCGAGTTGCGGGCGATCATCGGGCCGAACGGCGCAGGCAAGACGACGTTCATGGACCTTGTCACCGGCAAGACCCGTCCAGACTCGGGAAGCATCATATACGGCGAGTTGTCGCGCGACCTTACCCGGATGTCGGAGGCGCGGATCGCACGGGCCGGGATCGGGCGGAAGTTCCAGAAACCGACGGTCTTCGAGGATCAGACGGTGCTCGAAAATCTGTCGATGGCGCTTCGCGCGCCGCGTGCGCCGTTGTCCGTCCTGACGCGACGCCCCGATACGCGGGCGCGGGCCGCCGAAATGGCCGCGCGCGTGGGTCTCGAAGACAAGCTCGGCACACGCTCCGGCATCCTGTCGCACGGACAGAAGCAATGGCTGGAAATCGGCATGTTGCTGGCGCAGGAGCCGCGCCTTCTGCTGGTGGATGAGCCAGCCGCGGGGATGACCTCGGCCGAGCGGGAGAGGACGACCGAAATGCTGGTGGAGGCTGCGAAGACACGCGCCGTGGTGGTGATCGAACATGACATGGAATTCGTGCGGCGGCTCAATTGTCGTGTGACCGTGCTGCACGAGGGGCGATCGCTGGCGGAGGGATCGCTCGACCATGTCTGTGCCGATCCGCGGGTGATCGACGTCTACCTCGGGCGCAAGGAGGAGGCCGATGCTTGAGGCGCGCGGCATCACGCTGAGCTATGGCGGAAGCCAGATCCTTCATGGCATAGACCTCACCGCCGAAACCGGTCGCGTCACTTGCGTCATGGGGCTGAACGGCACGGGCAAGACATCGTTGCTGAAGGCGCTGGCGGGACGGCACCCATCCGGCGGAACGATCACGCTCGATGGCGCGCCGCTGCCCGCAGGGGCAACAAAGCGCGCTCAGGCCGGGATCGCCTATGTGCCGCAAGGACGGGAGGTCTTCCCGCAGCTGACCGTCGCGGAAAACCTCGCGACCGCCTTCGCCTGCCTGCCCCGCGACCAACATCACGTGCCGGACGATGTGTTCGACCTGTTTCCCGTCCTGCGTGAGATGCGGGGACGGCGCGGCGGCGACCTGTCGGGCGGACAGCAGCAGCAGCTGGCGATTGCACGCGCCCTGCTGACGCGGCCCAAGGTCCTGCTGCTGGATGAGCCTACGGAGGGCATCCAACCCAATATCATCGACCAGATCGGCCGCGTGATCGCTGGGCTGCGCGCCAAGGGTGGCATGGCCATCGTGCTGGTCGAGCAAAGGTTCGATTTCGCCTGGGGCCTTGCGGATCATATCGTCGCCCTGCGGCGCGGCGCGGTCCTGCGGTCGGAGGCACGAGCGACCGCCTCGCGGGAGGCGGTGCTGGCGGACGTTTCGGTCTGATCTTCGGGCGGGACAGTCCGGGCCGGTCGCGCTAGGGTCGGGCTTGGCCACGTGTCCCTGCCTGCCAAGACCCCGGAGCGACCTTCACATGGATCTCAAGCGGATCATCTATTCTTCACAGCCGTTCGGATATGACGACTCGACGCTTGCGGGCATCCTGCTCGATGCCCGGCATTGCAATGCCCGGGACGACATCACCGGTGCCCTGGTCTGTCGGCGGGACATCTATCTTCAGTTCCTCGAAGGCCCCCCTGCGCAGATCGACGCGACCCTGCAACGGATCAAGCGCGACGATCGTCATGTCTCGGTCACGCTGCGCCTGTCGCAGAACGTCTCGGAGCGGATGTTCGGCGCGTGGCGGATGCTGCACGACCCCGCTCAATCCTGTATCTGGACCGAGGAGGAGATCGACGGCGGTGCGCTGGACCGGGCATCGGAGGCGGACTTCCGGACGATGTTCGCCCGGCTGTCGCGACAGGCCACCGCGACCTTGGGCGAATAGGCGGGAAAGCGTCGATCTGCGGACTATCACGCCGTGAAACGATTGGCGCACGAAAGGCAGCCCGGAATGACGAACCCGCAAACGCCGAAGCCCGACAGGCCATCGCTTCTTCCGGTTGGGGGGCTGGTCACTCTGCTCAGCACGATTGCCGACGCGGGCGCGGACGAAGACCGGGTCACGATCGGCGAGATAACGAAGGCGCTGGGTCCGGCCGGCATGGGCGGAGCGATCCTGCTGCCTGCCTTGCTGGCCGTTTCGCCGGCCTCCGCGGTCTTCGGGGTCGCGACGGTTTGCGGGCTCACGATCGCGCTTATCGCGGCACAGATCATGGCCAAGGCCCGCCGTCTCTGGCTTCCCGGATGGATCCGTCGCAGGCGGATCCGTCGCAGCGTGCTGGTCGCCCTGCGGGACCGTCTGACGCCTTGGTTCGCATGGATCGAACGCAAGAGCAGGCCCCGCCTGACCCTGTTGCAACGCGATCCTCTGGGCATCGTTCCGGGGGTCGTTACCTTTGCCATCGGGCTGTCGATGCCGCTTCTGGAACTGGTTCCCATGTCGGCCACGACGGGCGGGGCTGCGGTGACGTTGATGGTGCTTGGTCTGCTCTTGGACGACGGCGTGCTTGTCCTCGCGGGACTGGCCGCGTCTGCCCTTGTCGCCCTACTGGTCTTCACAATCGGATCGGGCGTGACGGAGTTGCTGGGGGTGTGACAGGCGCGAGGTAGAGTGCACGAAAAGGGGCGCGCCATTGCTGGCGCGCCCCCGGATCGGTACCGGACAGATCAGCCGATCAGGTCGCCGTCCGACCGCTTGACCATCACCACGGCCGAGCGGGGCAGGGAGCCTTCGCCGTCGGGGAACGGCGCGCCCGGGTGCTGGATCCCGAGGAACATGGTCCGCAGGTCTGCCG
>JBARXR010000340.1:0-4505 GCA_049647445.1 Jannaschia sp.
GCCCTGAATGTCCGGATGTTCCGGGCCTGCAACCGATGCCCGGTGAAAGCCGCAACCCTGAAGGAGAACGACGAATGAGCACGAATTCAAACGATGCGGTCGCCATCGTCCTCGACGTGGTGTCCGCCGCGCGCGGCGTCCCGGTCAGCCGGATCACCGGCATGAGCTGCAAGCGCCCCAATGCCAACGCCCGGCAGGAGGTCGTCTGGCTGGCGCGCTGGCTTCAGGTCTGCCCGGACCGCGACCTCGGCCGCATCATGCTGCGGGCGATCAGCGCGCTCCACTGGATGCACCGCGCGGTGGAGCAGAAGACCCACCGCTCGCCCGAATACCTCGCCGAGCTCGAGGCCATGAAGGCCACGATCCAGCGCCGCCTGCGCGGCCCGGATCACGCCCCCCTTTTCGAAACCCTTACCGACGGAGCCCGTCATGTCTGACCTGAGCAAGATCCCCGAACCCGCAATGTGGACGGACCCGAAGGGCCGTCTGGTGCCCGCCAGCCTCGTGAAGGACAGCGACAAGCTGATCGACGCGCAGGTCCGCGAAATCTTCGCCCACGGGCTGCGCCTGATGGCCGAGATCGCCCGGTTCCGGGGCCACTGCTTCGACGACATCGGCAGCCTGCGCGAGCTGCTCGCCGAGGACTACGGCCTCAAGCGCGGCGGCGCGAAGGGCAACACCTCGTTCACGTCCTATGACGGCACGATCAAGGTGGAGGTCCGGATCGCCGACCAGATCGCCTATGGCCCGGAGCTTCAGGTCGCGAAGGGCCTGATGGACGAGTACATCGAAGAGGTCAGCGAGGGCGTCCCCGACGCCGTGCGCGCCCTGCTGGAGCATGCCTTCGAGGTGGGCAGCACCGGCCACGTCAATCGCAGCGCGCTCTACGGACTGCGCCGCCTCAACGTGCAGCACCCGAAGTGGGACATGGCTATGAAGGCCATCGCCGACAGCATGCGGGTGATGGGCGCGAAGGAGACCTTCGTGATCTCGGTGCGCCGCAGCCCCGAGGAGAACTTTGCCGCCCTGCCGATCAACCTCGCGAATGCCTGCGAGCCGGAGGCCGACGAGGCCTCGCTCGAGCGCGGCGAGGTGGCGTGATGGCCGATCCGAAATTCATGATCGAGCGCCGCCCGGACGGCGGTGCCGCTGTCCTCGAAATCCGTCCACTGGAGATCGCCTCGTTTGCCAGCGAGCTTCATGCGGAGGCCTTCGTCGCCATGCTGGAGAGCCGCCGGACGCAGGCACCTGCAGCCGGCCATGCGGAGCTCTTCGATGAGACCGACGTGCTGCCGGCCGCCGGGATGGCCACGGCGCGCCCGGTGTCCCCGTCGACCCCGCCCGACACTCCGAAACCCGGCAGCGCGCCGGAGCGCGCGCAGAAAGTAGCGCCTCCGCCCCCGGTGGGCCCAGTTGCCAAGAAGGCCACTATCATCGGCACCAAGGAACAGTTCGAAGGGGCCTTCGAACGCCTGCGCAAAGGGGAGACACTGACCGTCGTCGCCGACGACACCGGCCTGCCGATGCCCCAGCTGCGAAGTGCCTGGGCCCGTCGCCAGAAAATGGAGAAGGCGGAAGCCGAAAAGCGGACCGCCGCGTCCAAGGCCCTGCCGGTGACGAAGACGCCATCCACCGCCGAGCTGCTCTCGACGCGGCCCCGGCAGCCCGCCACCAATCCCTGGAAGCCGGACGAGGAGGTCGACCTGGCCACCGCGCGCGAGGAGGACTTGCCGGACCTCGCCAGCCGTCTGGGACGTCCGCTCTATGCCCTCAAGGCCAAGCGCGAGGCCATGGAGCGTCAGATCGCGAAGGAGATGGGCAATGGCTGAGGTCACCCAAATGCGCAACGCGCTGATCGAGCGGCGTCTCGTGGAGAGCGCCACCCGTCGCATCAAGGTCCATGGCATCCACGGTGCCGCCTATGTCACGCCCGAGGAAACCGTCGCCCTGGTCTCGTGGGTCGAGCGGCTCGAGGCCCACCTCGACGAGATGGCGGGCATCACGGAGCCCCAACAGTTCCGGGGGTACGTGTCATGAGTGCCCTGCGCCGCATCATGGCCATGCGCCGGGAAGTCGTCTGCCTCTACGACGACGAGGACTGGCGCGACGTGCTCGAGCGCACCACCGGCCAGCGCTCGGCCAAGGGCCTCTCGGTCGTCCAGTCGCACGCCGTCATCGCCGAGCTGCAGAGGCTCGGCGCGAAGGGGGTGTCGAAGGGGCCTTCGAAGGACGGTAAAACCCGGCTTTCCGGCCAATACGCCCCGAAGCTGCAGGCCCTCTGGCTGTCGTGCTGGAACCTCGGGCTGATCGACGACAAGTCGGACGCCGCGCTCAACACCTTCGCCAAGCGGCAGACCGGCCTCGGGCATGGCAACTGGATCCGCGACCCGGACCACGCCAAGGCCGTCATCGAGGCGCTGAAGGCGATGCTGGCGCGCGGCGGCGTCAAGTGGGGCAACCTGCATCCGATCCCCGGCGCGGAATGGATCGAGCGGCCTGCGGCCCGCGTGGCCATGGCGCAGTTCCGCGCACTGGCCGGGTGCGAGGCGGTCGCGGGCCGCAGCTTCCAGTCGTGGATCCGCGAGGCCACCGGGCGCGCCGCGGCCGATCTGGAGCGGGGGGAGTGGCTCAGCATCGTGACCCGTCTCGGGCAGCTCGTGAGGGCGAACCGGACGGAGACCTCGACATGAGCAAGCAGAGGACATGGTTCCGGGGCGCGATCCCGCGCGACGATGCCGCCGTGGCCGACAATCTCGACCTCTGGCGGCAGGACGAGAAGGTTTCGAAGAACGGCTTTTTGGTCCGGGCGCTGGCGCGGGCAGCGGGCACGATCCGGGGCCTGATCGCGGAGCGCGACAGCCTTGCCGGACGCGTTGCCGACCTCGAGGCCGAACGGCCGCAATGGTGGAAGGAATGACCGCCTATACCGGGGGCAGCCCGGTTCCCGCCGAACTCGTCATAGCGAACCTGCGGACCTCGGCCGTGGTGGCATCGAACGGCGGGGCCCACGGCTTCGCCAGCGTCTTTCTGCGCGGGGCCGCGTCGCTGCGGGAACTGGAGCTCGAGAACCGGCAGCTGCGCCGCCTGCTCGACGAGGCCGAAGCAAGGCTGGGGCTGCGCGGATGAGCGGCCGGTTCACGGACGCCGAGAAGCGCAAGGCCCTCGAGCGCGAGATCGGCATGCGCCGCCGCGTCTATGCCCGACAGGTCGAGACGGGCCGGATGACCACAGGGGACGCCGAGCATGGGATCGCCGTGATGTGCGCCATACTCGACGACTATGCCGAACCTGACCTCTTTGGCGTCGATCCGGTGGATGCCGGGCGGGGGGCGCAGCGATGAGCACGCCCGAACCCCTGCGCGACGTGATCCGCGCCCGCCTGATCCTGCTGAAACGCGAGCGGGGCCTTACATCGCTCGAGATGGCCGAGCAGTGTGGGCTGGCGAAGGCGAGCCTAGATCGCTACCTCGCGGTCGCCCCGATCGCCACGCCCGGCGCGGCCACGCTGTTCGCGATCGCATCGGGCATGGGCGTCAGCATCGACTGGCTCTGCGGCCGGACCGAGATCCGCATGCTGCGGCGCGCCGCGTGAGCAAGCTTCCCGCACCCCCGGCCCACCTGGCGGGCTACGTCGAGGTCCTCGGCGTGGACGGCACCGTCGAGCTGCTGCTGCGGCTCGGCGGGTCGGAGGTGTATTTCGCCCATAATCCGAAGGGGCGCGGCGCGTTGGCCAAGCTGGTCGGCGTCGAGAAGGCAGCGGCCCTTGCCGAGCAGTCCGTGTCGCTGAGCCGCCGCATCCCGACAGGCAAACCGTGGCTGGCGAAGGTGCTGTCGTCAAAAGGCTTGACGGTTGCCGAAATCGCCCGGAGGCTGCACGTCACCGACGTGACCGTCCGCAGCTATCTCAAGCAGGGCGGCGATGGCCCGCCCGCCGACAGCCGGCAACTCCCCCTCTTCTGACGTGCCCCCGCAAGCCCTTGCGGATGTTTCCCCCTCCCCCTTCCGCGCGACCCTGAGCCGAATGCGGGCCGATAGCCCGACGTCCAGCCATCGGGGATCGACATGCAAACCAGCGCCAAGGGCATCGCGTTTCTGGAACGGCACGAGGGTGTCGTGCTGCAGGCGTATCGCGACCCGGTCGGCATCTGGACCATTGGCGCGGGGCTGACCAAGGCCTCCGGCGTCGTGACGCCAGTGGCCGGGATGGTGATCACCGCGAAGCAGGCCACCCGCCTGCTGGAAAAGGCCCTGCCGAAGTACGAACGCCGGACCGCCACCGCGATGCCCGGTGCCGCGCAGCATGCCTTGGATGGCGGCGTCAGCTTCGACTACAACACCGGTGCGATCCACCGGGCCAGCTGGGTCGCTGCCTTCCGGGAGAACAAGCGGCAGGCCGTCCGTGACGGTCTGGCCCTTTGGCGCAAGGGTGGCGGTCGGGTCCTGCCCGGTCTCGTGCGCCGCCGGTCCGAAGAGGCCGAGCTGATCCTGAATGCCAACTACGGCAC